>CAYRMV010000047.1:0-7110 GCA_964425255.1 uncultured Flavobacteriales bacterium | reverse complement strand
ATAGTTGATAGGGAGAAGTTGACAGCTAGTCAGCTAGTCAGTTAGTCGTTTAGTTAGTTAGTCAGTTAGTAGATTAGTCCCAGTGACGAAAACTTCGTTTTGTCATGGTACTTCGCAGATGACGAAAACTTCGTTTTGTCACGATGCTTCGTAAGGGAAAAGCGGATGGTTAATTTGTTCTGGAGTGAAATAGACAGAAAATGAATGGATTGAAAAGGGCGGTATTTGTATTGGTTGTTTTATTGGTGAACTCATTTGTTTTTGCTCAAGATATTCGTTCTTTTCAAGGAAAATTTCCGGTGATTACGACTTTTCAAATCGACTCCCTTTTTATCGATACGTTTCAGGTTGAACCTACTTTGGTATGGAATCTAACCCAAAAAGATCGCTCCTTTGTTCCCGACGATTTGATGGAAATGTGTTTTCGGAATACAGCAGGAAGTAAACTGATAAGTTTGATAGTTAATAGTTAAAAGTTGACAGCTAGAAAGTAATTCTTAATGCCTGTCGTGAACTTTACCAGTAAATTAATAATAACATTGATTATCAGTGTTTAAGAAGAATTTGTTATCCTCCCCCTCAATCCCCCTCCAAAGGGGGAAGTCTGAAAATCAATTACTTTTGATTCAAATAACAAAATACTGGTAAAGTCAATGATATGCATTTAATTCTTTTGTTGGTCATAAGTTAACAACATAAAGCAAGCAGATTCGATTATTCGACTCAATTGTTGAGGAATGATTAAAAAATCCGTTAGGGATTGAAGCGGTTAGCTCCGATGCTTGCTCGGACTAGTAGTGGAAAGCCCGACGGCTAACGTGACGGTAGGAACGATAGCCGAAACGACCAAAAAAATCATTAAACCCGTTTTCCTAACTCAATTGCCTCGAGTTTTTCAATCCGATCGCCCTCAATTTGGAAGCGTAGAATGGTTTTTACCGAATGAAATCCTTTGTTGCCACAAGCCCCGGGATTCATCCAAAGCATCTTGAATTTCGGATCCATTTTGACCAACAAAATGTGCGAATGTCCACAAATAAATAATTGCGGAGGTTTGGTTTGGGTGAGTAAATCAAACGCAGGTTTGGCATATTTACCCGGTTTTCCTGCAATGTGCGTGATAAGAACATCGACATTTTCTACCTGAAAACGATTGTGTTCGGGTAATTCACGGCGCATTTGGTGATCATCAATGTTACCATAAACTCCGCGAACAGGTTTGAAAGCGCGCAATTGATCTAGGACTTCGAGCGAGCCGACATCACCCGCATGCCAAATTTCGTCGACATCTTGAAAATAATCGAAAATTTTGGGATCCAAATAACTGTGTGTGTCCGACAATAAACCGATGCGTGTCATGCTTCTTTTTTAGACAAAAATACGTTTTGAAATCGGTGTTATAGAAACAAAACCAAACAAAAATCCTATTTTTGTTCCTATGAATCAAGATCATTTGGATAAATGGCTTCAACAACGCAAATTGCGCAAACTAGCGTTGCGAGCAGAACATTTATTGGAAGGAATCTTGCACAAAGACATTGCTGCACTTGCGAGTGGAATCACCTTGTTGGAAAGCAGTCAGCAAGAAGACAAAGCTGAAGCAAAAAAACTCATTCAGTTGTGCTTGCCTCATGCGGGAAAATCCATTCGAATCGGAATCACGGGAGTGCCCGGTGTGGGAAAAAGCACCTTCATCGAAGCTTTTGGGATGGACTTGATTCGCCAAGGGAAAAAAGTAGCCATTTTAGCGATTGACCCGAGTAGTGAACGCAGTGGTGGAAGTATTTTGGGCGACAAAACCCGTATGAATGAACTTTCTCAGCAAGCCAATGCTTTTATTCGACCTTCGCCTTCGGGTTCGTCGTTGGGGGGAGTGGCACGTAAAACCCGCGAATCCATTTTGCTGTGTGAAGCAGCTGGTTTTGATGTGATTTTGATCGAAACAGTGGGCGTTGGTCAATCTGAAACAATGGTTCATTCCATGTCTGATTTTTTCTTGTTACTCATGTTGGCAGGGGCGGGCGATGAATTGCAAGGAATCAAACGCGGAATCATGGAAATGGCTGATGGATTGGTGATTACAAAAGCAGATGGCGACAACATCCGCAAGGCCAATGCAGCCCGACAAGAATACCAAAATGCCATGCACTTGTTTCCGCCCACTGCGAGTGGTTGGATTCCCAAAGCGATGACTTGCAGTTCGTTAGAGGGAACGAGCATCGAATTTGTGCGCGAGTCGATTGAAGCGAATGTGCAACATACCCAAGGAAATGGGTTTTTTGAGCACAAACGAGCGGAGCAAGATCAATTTTGGATGTTGGAAACCCTCAAAGAAGCCATTTTAGGCGATTTTTTTGAGAACAAACAAGCGAAAGCAGCTTTAAAAGAAAGTCAGCGCGCGGTGGTGAAAGGCGAAATTTCGTCGTTTGAAGCCGCTGAAAAATTATATAACGCATTTAAAAAAGGACAATTTGGAAACGATTGATTTTACCATTGAAGGAGAATACATTGAGTTGATTCAACTCCTCAAAGCCATTGGATTGGCACAAACTGGTGGACATGCTAAAATGATTGTCGACGAGGAAATGGTTTCGCGAAACGGGGAAATTGAAACCCGCAAACGGGCCAAATTACTCAAAGGCGAAATCATTGAAGTGGACCAATATCGAATTCAATTGCATTAAGCATGAGCGCATTATTGATTCCGATTGCCACCTTTCTAGGTTCTGTTTTGACCTTCTTTTCTGGCTTCGGACTCGGAACCATTTTGTTGCCCGTTTTTCTCCTTTTCCTACCTGCCGAATTAGCCATTGCCGCAACAGCCTTGGTTCATTTTGCGAATTCGATCGTTAAATTTTTCTTTGTTCGACAAGGAATTCATTGGCCTATCGCACTCAAATTCGGAATTCCAGCGGTGATTTTTGCTTTTTTAGGCGGAGAATTGCTGAAAGAAATTGGAAACAGCGGTATTTTTTATTCGATTCAGTATACACACCGTGTAGCAGAGATTTCGTATTTGAAAGCAATACTCGGATTTTTACTTTTGTTTTTCGCTTGGATGGATTATTTTGATCGTTTTTCGATTCGAAAATCATCCGATCGGATTTTGGTATTCGGAGGTGTGCTTTCCGGATTTTTTGGAGGATTATCGGGACATCAAGGCGCTTTTCGATCCCTGTTTTTGAGCAAAGTCACGATTGACAAAATCCAATTTGTGGGCACATCCAACGTCATTTCTTTGGCAATCGATTTCACGCGAATCGTCACGTATTTGTCGTTTATTCGCCAGCTAGATTTCGCTTGGAACCAAGCAGGAGGGATGATTGTTACCGGAATTTCAGCCGCAATTTTAGGCGTAGTTGTCGGGATGAAATTATTGCACAAAACCACCATTCAGCATATCCAGAAAATCGTAGCGCTCTTTCTGTGTGTGTATGGTTTGCTGATGTTGCTCGGGTTGGATAAGTAGTGCTTAGTCTTTCCAAATCAACAATTTCCGTTTGAATTTTTCGATGGAAGAGGGTTTGAAAAAATCATGTCCATTTTCAATCAGGGTGATTTCAGCCGGAAGTCCAGCATTTTTCAAGAAGATAAGGGCTTGCTTGGGGCGAATTACCTGATCGTAGGTTCCCATTAGGAGTTGGAATGGAATCTGCTTGGTTCGGATTATTTCTCCTATTTTCTTTGGATTAGGTTGAATTTGACGAAAAGCCATCCAGGTTTTTGCAGCGCGATCCATCGTTTCATCATTCGTTGTGAAATGGTAAATAAAGTCTTTCACCTTGGGACGAATCAGGCTCAATTTTACACCCAAATGTGCTATTTTTTGCAGCTGCGATGGATTTTTCTGAAAATAGGTAAACAGTTTTCGGGTCAAATGAAAACGCGACGATCGGTTGTAAAAACTCGCATTGTTCAATCCATCTGGCGCAATGAGCGAACACGATTGAATCCGGTCGGGGATGGTTTCCATTAGTTTGAGCGTAAAACGACCCCCTTGACTAAAAGCAAGCAAATGCATGGATTCAATTTTTTCTTGGTCAAACAAGCGCAAGAAAAGCGGAAATAGTTCTTCCCAGCGAACAGGATTTTGCTGTACACGTTCGACTGGAAATGCAGAAGCGCGATGGAAAAACAAATCAATCGAAATAACACGATAATGCTGTTCGTTCAAAAACAAAAAATCGTCCGAACTTCGGCCATGACCGTGCAAGCAAAGTACAACTTCTTCGCCGCTACCAACTACTTGATACGACAGAGAAAACGGACCCATTTCAACTTTTCGGTACATGATGTTTTTTTGCAAAGATATAAAAATTAGGCGCGCATAGGGAATGAGGGGGCAGATTGATAGATTACAGATTGCAGATTACAGATTGGAGGATTACAGATTACAGATTATAGATTGGGGATTACAGATTGGGAGATTACGGATTAAGTTGATAGATTTTAGACAGTAGACTTTGAGACTTTAGACAATAGATATTGGGACATTAGACAATAGATTTTGGGACATTAGACATTAGTATTTCAAAATAGATTTTCTGAATGAGTTGGGCGCCTGGTCCGTCTGCGGGTGCGAGTGGGTTGGGGAAAACGATTCGTGGTTGGGCAAGCAAAAAGAGCTTCGGTTGTCGCTTTTTTGGTTGCACCTCGATGTCGTTTCCCTGCACCAAGCTCTTCCCCTCCGCCGGGGCGCGGGCATCGTGCTGCGAAGTGTGGGTTGAATGCTCAAAATTTGCTTCTTCAACAAACCAGCTATTCTAATTTTGTTGGATATAGTACATTTTGGTATAGGTCTTAAAAAAAATGATTTTCAGGCTTCCCCCTCAAGAGGGGGAAAGAGGGGGAGGAAAATTTGGTTTGCATTAAACACAAATGACCAAAATCTTAATTTATTTGATGGAAAAGCTTACTACTAAAATAAAAAAATCTATTGCCGTTTCAAAAAATCGTTTAAATTTGAAAACAAATTGCTAGTTATCCGATTTTTACGCCGTTTTTAAATCTTTGCCGATTTACTACTTAATAATTTGATTTTTAGTAATTTAATTGAATTTTTAGATGTTCTCAATGGGACTGAAGGGGCGAAGCTGCGGGATAGACAGAGGGAGAATGAGAGTGGAGAGCGATAAGTGAAAGCGGGATAATCAGAGTGAGAATGAGAGTGAGAGCGATAAGTGAAAGCGGGAAAATCAGAGTGAGAATGAGAGCGCATAAACCGAGCGGACTCAATGACGAAAACTTCGTTTTGTTATGAAGTATCACATTGAACGAACAAAAGGACAATTTTTAAAAAAATAAGACGCAACAAAAAAACGCAAAACATGCGCCTATCTTGCCAGATTGGAGTGATATGTGTTTTGAAAGTGCGTATATAAGTAAGTTACCTGCAAGCGTAGCGGACGACAGTGCTAACATTGACAGAGAGAAATGATATTTAAAAAACATATACCAAAAACACCACTTGACAACTATGTTGACAGTATATGTTACATTGAAGGCAACAACAAAGGAACAGGACTTCCTAAAATTGCAATGAGTTTAGTTTTTAACCTTGAAGACAATTTTAAACTATTCACAAACAAGCATTTTGACAACCATATTGATTACAAGCGACATTGGGTTGCAGGACTTCAAACCAAACCGACTAATGTAGAAAGTTACGGAACAAGTAAAATGTTGGTTATTCAATTCAAAGCATTAGGTGCTTTTATTTTCCTTAATGACCCATTGCACTATTACACAAACAACTATGTAACACTTGACAACATTTTTAACAATGAAGCAGACGAAACTTGGGAACAACTTCAAGAAGCAGACTCAATGACAGAACAATTCCTAATTATTGAAAATTTTCTTTACCGTAAATTATTGACAAATAAGTTTCCTAATCAAAAACTGATTTCAACAATAGAAATACTGCTATCTAACTCAAATCCAATTTCTATTAATCAAATTTGCAATAAACTGAAAATTTCTCGAAAACATTTAAACCATTTATCAAAAGAGTTTGCAGGTGTTTCACCAAAAACTTTATCATCATTAAACAGACTTCAAAACACATTAAAAACCATTAGTGGTTCACCAACAGAAAAACTTACGAATGTTGCTTACGAATTAGAATATTTTGACCAAGCTCATTTCATAAACGACTTTAAAAAGTTTACGGACTTGACCCCAAATGAATACGCAAATCTTGTTGAGAAAACACAATCTCTTAAAATAGTCCCTCATTTTATTCCATTTCAGTAATGGTTACATTTTTACAATTTTTGCAAAATCACAACCTCTACTTTTGCCCTAAAATAATTTTAAAATATGAAGCGTAACATTATTTCAGTGGTAGTGGGTTTAGTGTCGGCAATTGTCGTTTTTGTAATAGCTGAGACAATCAATAGTTCCTTACACCCAGCACCTCAAACTTTGGACTATAATAACACCATAGCTGTACAAGCATTTTACGAAAATCAACCATTAACGCTTTGGTTATTAGTTTTAGTAGGTTGGATAATTGGCTCTGCCTTGTGTGGTTTTTTAATAAAGTTAATCAGCAAAAATGAAAACAAAAAATTACCAACTATTGCAGGTATCATTTTGACACTTTCGGCAATTGCTAACTTCTTTTCTTTGCCCCACCCAACTTGGTTTATAATTGTTGGACTAATCATTTTTATACCCTCAACATTATTGGGACATAAATTTTATAAATTAAAAACCAATGGCTAATAACCAAACTTTCAGCAAATTAAAAACACTACTTAAATGCTATGAAGCAAATCTGACTTTACTACACGATAAAGCTGACAACTACTATTTGAACACACCGATTTCAGACACAAATAAAAAATCTGAATTTTTTGGTGCAGTTCAAATAAAAAAATCTTATGTAGCTTTTCATTTAATGCCAATTTATTATTACCCTGACTTACTTAACAATATAAGCCAAGACCTTAAAGACCGTATGCAAGGAAAATCCTGCTTCAACTTCAAAGAAATTGACGACAAACTATTCAAAGAGTTAACTACCCTGACAAAAAAGTCATTTGACCTGTATAAATCAATACAGAAAATCTAGCTTGCAAGACAAAACGCCAGCAGGTAACAGGC
>CAYRMV010000046.1:0-22133 GCA_964425255.1 uncultured Flavobacteriales bacterium | reverse complement strand
AGGCACTCTTTTTCATTTGACAAGCGTTTTCAACAATCTTTTTTTAATTATTTTTCATACCTAAGTGTAAAACGTTGTTTTTTAACATTCTGAAATATTAAAAAACTATCTCGTTTGCATTCTTTTTATTAAATCTAGCTTTTCTAGGTTCGGTTTGCTGTGTAATTTGATGCCAGATTCAATCGAAATTGTCGCTAATTCATCGCCTTTACTTCCTATCATCAGACTTTTTTCTCCATTTAATAATAGATGAACCGCTAAGTCACCCATTCTTGTGGCTAAAATTCGGTCAAATGCAGAAGGATTCCCACCTCGTTGTATGTGTCCTAATATAGTAGCACGAATATCATATCCTTCTAAGTAGGGTTTTACTTTTGAGACAACATCCAATACACCTCCCGCATCGTCGCCCTCAGATACGACAACAATTGAACTGCGTTTACCTTTATTATGTGTTTGCAACTGTTCCACTAGAAGATCAATGTTAGTCACTTCTTCTGGTATAAGGACATCTTCAGCTCCTGATGCTACAGCAGAATTCAAAGCAATAAACCCTGCATTCCTACCCATGACCTCAATGAAAAATATTCGTTTATGACTGTAGGCGGTATCTCGTATCTTATCAATAGCATCCACCACTGTGTTCAACGCTGTGTCGTATCCTATTGTATGATCGGTTCCATATATATCGTTATCGATCGTCCCAGGTATTCCTATAATAGGTATACCCGTTTCAAGTGATAGAACATGTGCACCAGTAAAAGAACCATCACCTCCAACGACAATCAATCCATCAATGGCATGGTCTTCTAAATGTGCTATCGCCTTTTTTCTGTTTTCAGCTGATTTAAATTCTGGACATCTTGCAGTTCCTAGAATAGTCCCACCTCGTTGAATAATATTGTCTACGTCTGAATAAGTCATTTTTAAATAAGCTCCTTCTAGCAAACCTCTGAAACCATCTTTCACGCCAAAAGGCACAATCCCACGGTGAAGACATGATTTTACAATGGAACGAATACACGCATTCATGCCAGGACTATCGCCTCCAGAAGTTAAAAATGCAATATTTTTCATATTTATTATTCAGTTTATGGAAAATCCCTAATTTCGACATCCATTGTAAAAGTAAGAAATTAATAGAGGAAAAATGCTCTTTTCGTTCAAAAAAAAGCGATACAAAACACTATCAGATGATGATTTAGTTACTCTTATTAAAGAAGAACAAGATTCGCTTGCTTTTGAAATTCTCTATGAAAGATACATTCAATTAGTTCTTGGTGTTTGTTTGAAATATACACAAAATGAAACGGTTGCACAAGATATTACTGCTGAAATCATGTCTAACCTTTCTGACAAAATAAGCAAGCATTCTATCAGCAATTTTAAAAGTTGGCTCTATCAAGTGACTAAAAATGAATGTTTTCAATACCACCGCAAAAAGAAGGACAGACATGAAAACATAGATACTGTACATCTTGCATTGGACGATCAATCACCTTCTGAATTGCATGAATTTAGATTGACAACACTTGAACAAGCACTCAACGAACTAAAAATAGAACAAGCACAATGCGTTCGCATGTTTTACTTAGACTGTAAAAGCTACATCGAAATTGCTGATCAATTAGGGATTTCTTTGAACACAGTTAAAAGTGCAATTCAAAATGGAAAACGAAATTTAAAAATACTTATGCTTCGACACGATGGAATCTTCGAATAAAAATATCAAACTCATGAATTCGGATGAAAATCATTTTTCTGCATTCGAACAAGATGCACAAGAGGGATTTCGTCAATTTCCTGAGGCAAATAAAACGGGAAAGCGAAAATTCAACCGAAACAAATTTATTGCTTCGATTATCATTGGCGCCTTTCTATTGAGTTTCTTTGTATTTATACAATTGAAAGAGAAAAATTCAGAAAAAGAAAAAATAGCTCATCAAAAAAAATGGGATCAAAATGACTGGGCACTACCCGATTCCATTGAAAAACTAGTAGAAATCCCTAAAATTGATCAAATAAAATTACCTGTTCAACCTTCTAAAAAAAATATTGAGCAACAAAATGAGTCACCAGAAATGGAAGAGCCGATCCAAATTGGCACTTTACCTCTTCACAAAGCAAAACAAAGTGATCAAGTTGTTTTGAATGAAATTATACTTAAAAAAAGCAAAGAAATTTATGTTTCTGGCATTAAACTAGTCGATTATCGTGGAATTCGACATGAAAATACCATCGAAACAAATACAATTACAATGTCTGGTACACCAGCTGAATTTGAAGGTGAAACGCATACCAATCAACAACCTGATTGGAAAGCAGAACGTGTTAGCTATCATCTTTTTATATCTGAAATGGCTTCTCAACTCCAAAACGGCAATTTCAAACAAGCTTTAAACCGCTGTAATCATGTTCTAAAAACATATCCAAACGATGTTAACGCACAGTTTTACAGTGCTTTTTGTTTGTATAATCTAGGAGATTTTCAAGCGGCTAAAAACAATTTTCAACAAGTAAAATCAAACGAAACAACTAATTTTCAAGAAGAAGCAAATTGGTATTTAGCTTTGACTTACATTCAATTAAACGAAATTTCAAAAGCAAAAGAAATCTTAGAACAAATCATCGATCAAAACACTTACTACAAATCCGAAGCAAAAAAGAAACTTCGGTCATTGACAATGTAAATTAACTAATTACTTTTGCAAAAAAATAATTGAATGAAAACACCTTTATTAACCACTCTTTTTGTTGTACTTTCCTCTTTTTTATTCAGTCAAAACTCTGCTAAAATCAAAAAACAACAAGATGATTTTATACAATTTAAACTTGGATTTAGTGCACTAGAAGCAAATCCAACTATGCACATTTCAAAAGACTCGTTGGATCGTGTTTTTGATGAATTGGAAGATAAACTGCAAGAAGTTCGTTCACCAATTGAAATTTACAAAGCATATTCAGTGGCTTTAGGAAAAATAAATTGTGGTCATACAAGTGTAATCCCAACAAAAACAGTGATTCGAGATTGGGGTTCCAAAAAACAGTGTTTGCCTTTTGACGTTGTGATGATAAATAAAAAATTATACATCGCTCCGACACATCCAGATGATTTAGTTGCCACAAAACCGAATCCGAAAGCGAAAAAAAGAAAACCAAAAGAAATTTTAACGGGTGGTATTGAAATTCTAGAAATTGATGAAATAAGCATCAACCAATGGATGGAATTAATTGCCCCATACATTTCATCCGATGAAAACGGCATTGATTATAAGTACCATGTTGCTGGACAATTGTTTGATTTTTATCGTTACTTGGCTGTTCCGAGCAAAAAACAAAACATTGAAGTAAAATATGTTTTCAAAAAAGATACGCTAAAGCAGTTTGTCCTTCTTGGATACCCGATGATTCATACAATTCAAGAACGATTAGAACTGGAAGAGGATAAAACGAAGGAGAAATTTGGTTACTTTAAAATTGAAAACAATAAATATGGTTACTTCCAATTTGAAACATTTAAAGATGCGTCTGGTGGAGCATATGAGAAATTTTTAAAAGAATCTTTCGAAAAACTCAAAAAGAAAAAAATTGAAAACCTGATCATAGACCTTCGTGGAAATGGTGGTGGACAAATCCAAATTGATATGCTTCGGTATTTTGTTGAGAAAGATACTTATGTTGGAAAATATCAATTTATCAAGCGATCTACTTGGTGGAAAATGTATAAAATGGGATTCAAAACGCGAAATGAATTTTCAAAATCGTACCTTAAAGCGATGAGAAAAATTCGAAAAATTGAAAAGAAAGGTCATACAATTGTAGAAAAAATCGAATTACCCGAAGAATACAAAGCATTATTCTACAAAGGAAAAATTGCGGTTATAACCGATGAAGGTACATTTTCAGCAGCATCCATTTTGGCTTGCCATTTAAAAAGCTTTCGTCAAGCTAAAATCATTGGCTCTACTTCTGGTGGTTCCTTCTATTCGGGTAACGCGGGTGGTCTTTCATTGAAGTTAAAAAACTCGAAAATGGAAATCATTGTCAATCCAAATACGTTTACCACTCATTTAGAAAAATTACATGACGGCAGCGAACAAACAATTAAAAAACCGGAAGTTGAAATTCAATCTGAAACGCTGATTCCACTTGGGAAATACAAAAAGAAGAAAAAGAAAAACGCACCTAAGTTTAAAGACGATCCGGTTGTAAAAGCAGCATTGAAATCATTGAAATAACAACAAAGCAATCAACCCTATTAACAGCAAAAAAAGAAATAATTTCGGATCCCGATAAAGCGGTTTTTTGGGTCTTTTTGTCAAACGAGTATACGAATGCGAGAGCGTTGCAAAGTCTTTGTAACGTTTCACACGCTCATCTGAAATCGAGTCCTTTTTGGGTTCTTTGGTATATTTAAACGTTCTCATTTTCCGCCCTCCACTTTGTTTTTAATTTTTCCAGAATACGATAAACGCGCATTTTGGTGTTTGCTTCAGTCAAATGGTAAATTTCGGCAATTTCTTTGAAACTTAAGCCTTGAAAAAATCGCAATTCAATCAAATTTTGCTGTTCGCTTTCCAAATCGTTGACATAGCTGACTATTCGCTCAAAATCAGCTTCTTGCTCATGTTTGATCGTAGCTTCATCCATCAAGTCTACCAACATTGTTGCTTGAATTTCGACTTCCGTGTTTCGTTTTTCTTTGCGAAAGAATTGATTGACTTCATTTTGCGCTATTCGAAAAAGCCAAGAACGAAATGCTCCTCCCCGATCTTCATATTGATGAATCTTCGTCATTGCTTGAAAAAAGGTTTGCTGAGTCAAGTCTCCTGCAATTTCTTCTTTCCCACCCAAACGCTGGTAAACAAAACGAAATATCACTGCAAAATGAGCTTCGTAAAGCACACCAAAATACCGATGGTCATGTTTCGCTAATCGAATCGCTTCCTCCTCGGTGATTTCTTGCTTGGCTTTATTTTCTTTTCGCTTAAACACGTAGTCTTTTTTCAGAACAATGCAAAGGTGAACAAAAAGTAACAAGCATGAGCAGAAAATTACTGAAAATCGAGTAAAAATGAGTATGTTTGGTACGAATATCGAAACATGACCGCACGCAAAAAAATCATCCGAAGAATATTCTATGGTTTTACAACCTTGCTTATTTGCGTGGTTTTAACTTTATTTTTTCTCCTGAAATTTCGGTTAAAAGAAACACTCCAATATTTGGTTGATCAAGAAACGAATGGTTTGTATCAATTGAACGTAGACAAAGTGAAATATGGTTTTAAAAACCAAACAGTTGATTTATACAATGCTACTTTAACACTAAAAAAAAACAAACCGAATCCAGTTAAAGAAGTCAAATTAGAACACCTTCATTTAAAAATTAATTCCTTTTCAAAATTACTTGTCGGTGAATTGACCATACGATCTCTATTTATTGAGAAACCAACCCTAATCATTCAAACAAAACCTTCTGAACAAAAACCCATCCAACAAACCATCAAAAAAATGTATGATGGATTTTGTGCTTTCGGTTCGAAATTAGAATTGAAACACATCCGTGCCAACGGGGTCAATGTTCAAATTGTATTTGGAAAAGAAAAAATAAACCTTTCTAATTTGTACATCGCCCTTTCTGACTTTGAATTTGATGAAGAAAACCGCACTTCGAAAGGTCAAATCCGATTCAAATCAGGAAAACAAAAACTAAAAATCGACGGCAAACAGTTTGCTTTCTCCCACTTCGAATTGGGGCCAACGGGTCAATTTAATCTTGAAAACTTAGAATATTTACACCCGAAAAACCCATTAGGAGGAATCGAAAAAATTCAAACCAAAAAACTAAGAATCAAATTAAAAACCGATTTTTTCCGACAATCCAATTTTGAAATCGACACCTTGGGAATTCATGAATCAGACATTCATTTTCTTCCGTTCCAAAGACAAAAAGTACTCAATCGGGATTCTATCTTAAAATCCATTCCGCTTTTTGATGAAATCGCGATTCACCACGTACTGATTGACAACACAAAACTTTCCTTTCATATCAACCAAACAAAACAAGTCATTGCTTTGGCTCGTCAAAATTTAATTTTGGATTCCCTTCGCATCAATCGACAACGTGAATTCTCGATTCAACGTGCTGTTATCCTCAATGATTCCATTCGTTATTCATCCAAGGACCGTTCAATTCAGCTTTCTTTTCGAAGTTTTTCGTACCAAAACAAACAACTTACCCTTTATTCTCCTGCTGTTTCGCTGCAAAAAAAATGGATCAATGCCAATCGGTGGAACATTTCCTCCATTCGAGTGGACAAAATAAGCTTGGATCAACTTGAAATAAACGACCTTTTTGATCGAAAATTTGAAACAGAAAACCTCACTTTGTGGCATCCAACGATTCAAATCAATCACAAACAAGCGAGCAGTAAAACTTCCGAACTCCCATCCATTCAACAACAATTTTCTCAAACAAAAAATACCTTTGCTCAAGTGATTGCCAAAATCAGCGAAGTGTATCAAACCAAAAAAATCCATGTGATAAATGGTGAATTTCATCTCCGAAGACCCAATCAAATCCTTGATTTCACTGGAATTTCAACTACGATTAATTACTCCAAACTCATTTCCAAAAAACAATCCGACTACTTAATCGATGTATTGGAAGAATTGAAAATGAAACAGGTAAAACTGGTGCAACCTGACCAATCTCTTTTAGTGGATGAGCTAGCTATTTACACCAAAAATCAATTTTTCGAATTTCTTGCCTTCCAACTTCAATCCAATTCCTTTTCCACTGAGATTCAAAAGGGAAAACTCCGATTCATGGATTTGAGCAACATGGACCAACATCGTTTGCGTTTACCTCATCTCGAAATTCAATCCATGTCAATGAAAACAGGGACTTCCAAATCACAACTTGGAAATGTATCTGAATTTTATTTGCAGTTAGACACTGCTTTGATTGATCGCATTCAGTTAGAAATCCCGGGGAAAAACCAACCCATTTTCCGAAGTGATTTAGAACAAATCGAATGGAAAAATGTCCAAATTTCGCACAAACAAGCAAGCTGGAATGTGTTAAATGGATTGATCAAACGCATACAAGTGGCAGAACATCCAGATTGGAAACTTCAAGTGAGCAAAGGGAAAATTTACGAAAGAGGATTACACTTAAATGCAATTCAATTCGAATCCAAGCACAATGCCCAAAACCGAGGTAAGATTCGCGACATTGATATCCAATTGCCAACATCCGGAATAACATGGAAACGGTTTCACATTCAGTCTCTCGATTTCTTCAAACCGGAACTTGAATGGCAATGGAAGCCCGAAAAAAAGCAAAATTCTACTTGGTCAAACAAGGATTTTCCTGAAATCTTAGTCGATCGAATTTATTTTGAACGCGGAACTTTAACCTTGGAAAAAAGAGGAAAAGATGTGCCTATTTTTAGCACAACGGGAAAATGGGAAGGTGAAATTCGTCAGTTTAAAACAGGTGGCAACAAGCAAGCGATCCGTTCGATGTCTGATTGGCTCGAAAACGGCATTGAAGGAAAGGGAAAATTTCATTTCACAGGTGATTCGCTCACATATTTAAATCAAGCAAACACCATCAAACTTGGTGAATACCAACTTTCAACGAAACGATTGATTTCCTTGCAAAAAATGATTGCTTGGCAAAAAAACATTTTGACCTCATCATACGACATTGATTTCCAAGGAGAAAATTTCAATTGGCAAAATGAAGCCAAAGCAGGAAACATTCGTTTTTTAAAATGGACTGCAAGCAACAAACAATTGTTTTTACGTGAAACCCAATTCGCTCCCAAAAAAGAGGCTTTTACTTGGCTCGACGAACAAGCGTTTCAACGAACGTTTTTTGGATTAAACCAAGGAAATTTCACTATCAAATCACTTGATTTACCAGAATTGATCAACAATAGTTTGTATCATATTCCATCGATTCAACTTCATGAAGGTGCCATTTACTTAGCCAAAGACCGAACACAAGCCTTTGAATTTGGAATTGAAAAACCGATGCTCACCGAGTGGATCAAACAACATGATTTTCCTTTTCGAATCGATACACTTCACTTATTGGAAACAACCATTCTTTACGAAGAAAAATCAGCAATTACAGAGCGTTTGAGCTCCGTTTTGTTGGAACAAATCAACGGATATGTCGCCAACATTCACCAAACAAATCCACTTGTTGATTCTCTGGAAATTGAAGCGAATTTCAATTTAAACCGTATACCGATGGAGAAATTCATCTACAAAGAATGTTATTCGGACCCATCGCACCCTTATCGCTTGCACGTTTTAGGGAAAAACATGGATCTAAAACAACTTTCCCCACTGACGAAATCGATCTTATCCATCGAAATTCTATCTGGAAACGCTTCCCTCTTCGAAGCAAACATCATCGGCAACAAAGATTTTTCGGTGGGAACAATGGATTTTTATTACGAAAAGCTCCAATTAAAAAAACTCAAAGACCACGATACGCTTCAAAAAAGTTTCTTGTTGGGTGTAGTCAATTTTGCGGCAAATAGCTTTTTCTTAAAACAAAACAACGACGATCGAACTTATTTACATCACGAACGCGACAAAGAAAGATGGATCATCAATGCATGGATGAAAGCAACTTTGAATGGAATATTTTCCAGCACAGGCATAATTTCGCGCCGCAAAGCATACCGAAAATACATCAAGAAAAAACAACTTTTATCGCCAGTTGTAGTTTAAAAATAATCTGTATTCTTCTAAAAAAATGTTTTAGCGCTTTGTTATATTTGGTGTTGAAAGGTTCATCGTTCAATTAATAATTCTGGGATTCCAGCCGGATATCTACAATTAAAATAATGAATATTTTCTGGAAATCTTTTTAAATTATCCATAAGAAATACATTCACTTCATTTTTGTAAATATCATACATTTCTTTATCAGAAAGGTCTTTTGATCCAATTCCGAGACCTTTGAAGTTTTCTTTTGCTCTATAAACTTCACTTAATAACCATGTATCGTGATCAAAATAGAAATCGTCATGACCCGTCAGAAAAATTTCAAACTCATCATTTGTTCTTTGAATATGAAAATTTAATGCAATAATATTTACAGGAATATCACTATTCCTAAAAACATCATTAAGCCATTTTTTAATTAAACTTCTAATTTCAACTCTAGTCTGCAATATGTTAATCTTTTTCTGATTAAATTACTATTCACAACAAACTAACCTTTGTAAAACGCTTGAAAAATTCCTTTGTATGCATTGCGGTAGCTTGCAAGAGCAAATAAGACATATCCAAAAAGGAGCGCGCCAAAACTCACATAAGTGAACGACGAATCCAAATACAATCCGCCTTCGGAAAGCAAATCATCCAAATAAAATTTGATTCCGATAAAAACAGCAGACGAAACACCCCCAATGATTCCAAAAACTTTGACAAAATACCAGAAAAACGCCCGAATCAACTCTCCTGTTGGGTAACCCAGGCGCAGTAAAGTTCGAACTTCGTATGCATTTCGCGACATCAATAATTGCGCATATTGAATTAAAACCAATCCAGAAACAAAAACAGCAACGACTGAAATCCCCAAGACAACCAAGATCAAAGTGCTGACAATGCTTTTCAATCGACTGATGTCCACTTGCGATTTTTTAGACTCCAGATGGCGCTTTTTCAATAAATCTTCCAACAAACCAAATTCACTTTCTTTGGCAGAAATCATGATTTGGGTAATTTTTACGTTACCAGGTTTTCCATATTTTTGGTTTCCATATTCCATAAAAGATTCAGGAACTAAAATCGAAGCAACTTCATTGGTAAATCCAATGATTTTGGCGTTTACCCATTCTTTTCCATTCGGACTGGAGAGGGTAAATTTAAAGTTCAGTTGCATCGCTAAATCATCCGAAACTTGCGGAATTTCTTGTGCACTCATAAAGGTATTTAGCATCACCAAGAAATCGCGGGGCAAAATAATCGGAACAATTGTATCTCCTTCTTTCCACCGCCATTTTGCTGATTGAACATCCAAAAAGTCCTTGTCTACCGATTGAATGAACACATCCGAACGAAAACGAGGTACCAATTTATCAGCTGTTTCAAAACTAACGTCAAAATTATTGGAAACAACCGGCTTCACGTCCAAGACAAATGATTCATCTTTGATCGACTGCAATTCTTTGGGGTCAAAATCTGATTTCGCTAAATTTAGCGAATTACTATTCGAAATTTCTTTTTGAACAATAATCGTATTGGGACCCAACACATCCGCTCCTTCGCCAAACTCATTGATTTTTATCAAATAATGAATCGAAGTTAATAGAAAAACAATTCCTAAAAATGAGCCCAACATCGCAATAAATAATTGCTTTTTATCTTGGTTTTGAAATAACAATTTACGAATCATGGTGTCAAAGTTTTAGTTCATAGTGATACGAAAACTGGTGCGAATCGCCCAAGGAAGTCAATACAAATCCAGCCTGCATGACATCTGTTTGCTCATTGATTAATTGCAAGCAACGTTGTGTATTCACTTCATCCAAATGGGAAAAAGGCTCATCTAAAATCAACCATTCAAAAGGCTGACAAAGTGCACGAATAATGGCCACACGCTGTTGTTGTCCCATCGAAAGCAAACCACAAACTTGATTCCATTTATTGTCAATTTCCAAAAATGTCAACATGTCGATGAGTTCTTTTTCGGAAAAAACGGGGTGTAATCGGTTTTTAATCTCCAAATTTTCTTTGACCGTTAAATTGGGAAATAATTGCAAATCTTGAAACACAACTGAAAGTTGCTTCTGCCGAAAGAACGTCCAGTCGGAGTGTGAGAACGAAGCGGAATCTTTTCCATCGATGAGCAATTTCCCGGAAAAATCGCGTCTCAAACCCGTCAATATATGCGTAAATGTTGATTTCCCTTTTCCCGAAGATGCATTGAGCATAATTTTGTTGTTGTGTTTCAACACGGTGTTGTTTCCCCAAATACTTGTTGCTCCATGTTCGATGGACTCAAGCGGTTTGGGCATAATATGTTGCAATATGATTTCCATAGTCTGGTGTTTTCGGTGTTATTTCAAGAATCGTTCCAATATTTTTTTCATACGCTCTTCTGTTGTTTTCTCTTGAATCCAAATGGCTTGTTCATCCCTTCGAAACCACGTTAATTGCCGCTTGGCGTATCTTCGGGTATTTTGCTGAATGGCTTCGATTGTTTCTTCCCAAGAATGTTCCCCATCCAAATAGCGGAAAACTTCGGTATATCCAACCGTATTTAAAGTCTGCAAAGATCGGTGAGGCAAGAGCGATTGCACTTCTTCTAACAAACCTGCTTCAATCATTTGCAAGACACGCTGATTGATGCGTTCATACAATTCTTCTCTGGGTAAATCGAGAACAAATTTCACCACCTGAAACGGACGAGACTCTTTGGGTTTGTCCAATAAATCGGAATACGCATTTCCAGTAATTCGGCATATTTCTAGTGCGCGAATCACACGAACGGGATTATTCAAATCGATTTTTTCGGCTGAAACAGGATCGCGTTGTTTCAATTCTTCGACCAATATTTCTAAACCATGAGAAGCATGAATTTGATTTAATAAATCGCGCATGGCTGGGTCGTGTGGAAGCGCGTCAAATCCGTGACACAAAGCATCAATAAACAAACCCGAACCGCCAACACAAAGAACTTGATCGTGATGTTGAAATAATTCTTCCAACAAAACCAACCCTTCTTGGGCAAAATCGGCAGCTGTCAGAGGCGTTTGAATGGAATGACTTCCCACAAAATAATGCGGAATTCCGTCCATTTCTGATTCCAATGGTTTTGCTGTTCCGATAGTCATTTCGTGATAAAATTGACGTGAATCAGCTGAAATAACGACCGTATTCCACTGTTTTGCTAACGCAACGCCCAAAGCTGTTTTACCGCTTGCCGTTGGCCCTTCTATGACAATAAGTGTTTTGATACTTTTTTCCACAAAGGTAAGCAATGCTAACGAAACGTGGATTTGTAAGTTTGATATCGACTAAAAATCGACGCTACATATTTAGCGGTATGACTTCCTCGCATGGCACCGTGTTTTACCAAAGGATCTCGGTAATATTTTCGATTCGACAGATTTTTCACCATTTCTTCGACATTTCCATCCCACTTTTTCGCATTTAAACCGTGTTTTACTGCCAAACGCTGTGCGTCTTTGATGTGACCCAAACCAGCATTATAGGAAGCAAGCGCGAATTTTTGTCTTTGCTCAACGCTCGGAATATCTTTCCAACTTTGAAAATCAGCATACAATTTTTTCATTCCACCGGCAATTTGAACTTCGGGAGGTGAACTTGGATAAACTCCGTATTTCGGCCCTGTTCCTGGCATAAATTGCATCATACTATATGCACCACCAAACGAAACTGCATTGGGATTAAATTTGGATTCTTGGTAAGCAAGTGAGGCCAACAAGCGCCAATCCCATCCATATTTTCCTGCTTCCCGCTTGAAAATCAAATCGTATTTAGAAAGTTGTCCGCCACCCAAGCTCGACTGCTCGTCTTTTGAATTGATCGTGATTTGAGCCAATTCAAAATACTTGTATTTCATGTACTTGAAACTTGGCTGTTGCACAAAACGCAGCAACCACTCATTCATTTTCGCTTTCAGCAAAGGACTTGTTTTTCGAACACCAAAAGCAGTGCGTTGATTGAAACTAATTTCCAAATCCACATCAATGTTGTCGTAAAACTTGGAGTTTACTTCCGCAACATTTTTTTCCACGACTGTGAATGGTATGGTTCCTTCAGAAACTTGTTCGATCAAATCTTCGGCAGAAAAATCGCCCGAAACAGGCTGAATATAGATTGAGTCGCCAATTTCTTCTTGTAAATTAAGCAACCTTTGCTGGTAACTCGAATTTTTCCAAACCGAAATTTTCTTTCTTGCCAATTGCGTTGGATCGTGCAAGACTTTTTTGCGATACGTCTCTTTGTCGAGATTTTCCCAACCAATTGGTTTTTGTTGTACCAAAACTTGTTTGGTGGTTAGGTATGGAACGGTGAAATCAATCTCTTTTTTTCGTTCAATGGAAATCGTATAATTACAGGCAATCAAATCCCCTTCTCCCCGATTGAGCATGCGATCCATGTCGTCCAAATTATCCACCGTGATGATTTCTAATTCGACACCTAATTCACGGGCAAATTCGCGTAGCATCTCGTATTCGAACCCCATTTTTTTTCCCCGATATATAAAATACGAGGTCGAAGAGTTTTCTGCTAAAACACGTAATTTTCCATTCTTCAAAATCGTAGGTAAATCAAAACCAGTAATCGCTTTGAACCGGAACAATTGGCTCGGTTTTCCTTCACTACATGCAAAAGAAAAGAACAAGAACAACGCGATTCCTGCACTAAATCGTAGAAGCTTAAGCTGGAATAAAACCATGCAATTATTTGAATTTGAAAGCCAAGTTACAACTTTTTTTCGGATCAAAAAGACAGTTTCACGGCGATTGAGAAAGATTTGAATTAATTTATCTGAAAAAAGATGCATTGAAATTATGTATTTTCACCCCAAAAACAAAGCATGGCGATTGAAATTGAACGCAAATTTTTGGTAAAAAAGGAACTTTGGAATCAACTTAGCAAACCGACTCCAACTTCGATTCGGCAAGGATACATTTCGAAAGAAGCATCAAAAACAGTTCGCGTTCGAACCAAAGGAGATAGAGGTTTTCTAACCATCAAAGGAAAAACCACAGGAGCTTCTCGTCCTGAGTTTGAATATGAAATTCCCTTGGCAGATGCACTTGATTTGTTGGCTCATTTTTGTCCTGTTTTCTTAGAAAAAGATCGCTATGAACTGGTTGTTGGTCAACACACCTGGGAAATCGACGTATTTCATGGCAAATTGGCGCCATTGATACTTGCAGAAATTGAACTATCAGATGAAGATGAATCCTTTGAACTTCCCGAATGGATCTCGGAAGAAGTGACTTACGACCCACAATATTTTAATGCGAAGTTGGTGGAGAAAATTGATGGATAGTTACTTAGTTGGTTAGTTAGTTAGTTAGTAGATCGATGACGAAAACTTCGTTTGTCTTTATAAAAAATGATCTTTTTCAAAAAAAAGAGGTGCGATGAATCGCACCTCAAATGTTTGTTTTTTGAAGAATTTATTTTTTCCGCTCAATCTTGATCGTAACCGATTTGGAGGGATAACCCGCCGTTTGGGAACTGACGAATTCCATTTTGTTGCGGCCGTGGCGTTCAACGTCGTATTTCCCGGTGAGATCATTGGCGATGTAGTCCAACGAATCGAGCTGGGAACTCTCACATTCTTCGCAAAGCAGTTTGTAATTCAACTGAAATGCCTTGCCTTTGTCTTGAAATTGCCACTGAAACTGCGCATCACCGATGTTGGGCGTGGTCAAAGTGAGTTCGGGCACTTGCTCCGAATATACCAGGTATATTATGCATCAAGTTCTAATGCCCGAAAGCGAACATTTTTGTTTGAAAAGATAGTATCAGTTGAGGTATAAATTTTATCTGGACTATTGTCAGGACATGAAAAACAATAAATCTCCTCTATCACAAAAATCCGCACTCACCTCCTTTGCACAATCACAAGGATCTGTAACCGTTGCCATTTCCGGCTGCTCAATTTTCTTACAGCCAAAAACAATTAAGAGTACAGCTAAAAAGACACTTACTATAATTCCAATTCGTTTGTATTTAAATTGTTTGAATGAATGTGTAAAAGTTATTCTATTCATGCTAGTAATTTAATTGTGTATTCAGTGCTTTGAAAGCAAAAATTTTAGTTAATGTAAGTCGTTTCAATCTAATTAACCTATTTTGCTATTTGCAAAACAAGTTTTTAGTTGAACCTACACAAGTATACTCATTTTTTTTCAAATAAAACAAACTCATACAGAAACTTTACAAATAAAAATCGATAGACTTAATTGGTTTACTTCGTATTTACTCTCAGCAATTCATAAAATAAAACAAAACAAGATTGCTCGCTTATTCTCGTTGATTTCTATGTGAACCCAAAATTTATTATGGAATCATGTAAATGAACCCAATTTGTCCCGATTTCTAGTAGAAGTTGCTTTTCCACAAAAATCTTTGCTAAGTTTGTCCAAATAAATTTGATTATGTATACGCGAAATTATTCAACTGTTTTCCGAATCATGCACTGGGCAATTGCTTTCTGTATGTTGTTTATGTTGTTGACGATTTTTCTCCGTTTGAATTGGATGAACAAAAACCACATGGCTGAAATCTTGTTACAAGAAACCAATCAATTGAACTTGGGACTTTCGGAAGAAGATGCTGTTTCGATTGCAAAAAAAATCCGCAAACCGATGTGGCAATGGCATATTTGGATTGGCTATGTACTTATCGGATTGTATTTGATTCGCATGGCTTTGGCGTTTACGACAAAAATGGCTTTCTTGAATCCGTTTAAAAAAGAACTAACTGGCAAACAGAAGTTTCAGGCTTGGTTGTATGTTTCTTTCTATGTTTTTATTGGTTTGACCTTAGCAACTGGATTTTTGATTGTCAATGGGTCCGATGCCATCCATGAAACGATGGAAGAGATCCATGTTCTTTCTTTGTACTACATTCTCACATTTGTATTTCTTCACATTGGTGGAGTACTTTGGGCAGAATTAACGAACGAAAAAGGGATTGTTTCACGCATCATCAGCGGAAAATAAAACATTCAAAGTCGAAGGATCAATATTGAAAAATCCAAATCCAGATAATTCGGGCAAAGCGAAAGTTGATGAAACTGACTAAAACAAGTGTTAACAATAAAATTCCCAAAATCCAATAAATATCGACCCAGAAGACAAGGGCAATGAACAAAGCCAGCATTTCGGCAACTGCTAGGGCATAACTTACATAAAGTGATCCAATGAAATATCCGGGTTCTTTCTCGAAGCGGTAGCCACAAGTTGTACAATGTGTATGCATTTTGGGTTCTTTCAAAAGAAATATAGATCCATTATCTGAAAATATTTTCCCTGTCTTGCATTTTGGACATTTTCCTGCGATTAAATCTTTCATCGAATTTTTTTTCAAAATTAAGGACATTCTTTTCAATAATTCATGCAATTTCTGTCCTTTAAATTGTAAATTTCGGACAAAATAAAATTATATGTCCATTCCAACTTTAGATCTAGCAGATTTTTTGGAGTTGAAAAAACCAGCAATGTTTTATGTTAACACATTGGAAAACCACCTACACGAAAACAAAGCATTGATTGAACATCCACACAAACATGATTTTTATTTGTTCGTTTTATTTACACAAGGAAGTGGAACTCATGAGGTTGACTTTGAAACACATTCAGTTGAACCAGGTGCGATTTTTTGTCTAAATCCAGGTCAAACACATCATTGGAATCTTTCCGAAGACACAAGAGGATATATACTTTTTCATACCGATTTTGGTCAAAAAACGGAAACTTCATTCCAATATTTGCCTTTTTATCAACGCGTTCACAATCATCCGAAAATCGAACTTACACTCGATCAACTTCCTGTGTTTACACAAAGTTTAGAACAGATTTATACGGAAATAAAAGAAAACAAACCTTACAAATGGAAAATTGTCACAGCGCAACTAGAAGTGATGTACATTCAACTTGCCCGTATCTACTTAGCTTTTTTTCCTTTCAATGGGCAAGCAACGCTTCAAATGAATCGAATTCGAAAATTTGAATTACTTGTAGACCAACACATTTATCACGAAAAGCAAGTGATATTCTACGCTGAAAAAATGCATCTTTCGTCCCGACAATTGAATCGAATTCTCCAACAAGCCATTGGTAAAACAGCCCTCGAATACATTCACGATCAGCTTATTCTAGAAGCCAAACGACTTTTGGTTAATCCACATTTACGGTTTTCAGAAATTGCCACCCAATTGGGTTTTGAGGAATATGCTGCTTTTTCGGCATTTTTCAAGAAAAAAACACGTTTTTCTCCCAAGGAATTTCGAAATTCATACAAATAAAAAAAGTTCGCTACGAATTAGATCGCAACGAACTTTAAGAAATTAAAATTATTGAGTTTTAGTATAAATTTTCAACCAAACGATCGTCCACCAATTCTGGAATGGTAACTTTCAACAACGGTTCTTTTTCCATTGCACGTTTAATGGCAAAAATAGCACCTTCGTTTCTTGCCCAATTTCGACGCGCAATTCCATTGTTTACATCCCAGTGAAGCATTGATTTCAATCGTCGATCAGCATCAGAAGAACCATCTAACAGCATCCCAAATCCGCCGTTAATCACTTCTCCCCATCCTACTCCACCTCCGTTGTGAATCGACACCCAAGTTGCACCGCGGAAACTATCCCCAATTACATTGTGAATCGCCATATCCGCTGTAAAACGAGATCCATCATAGATATTAGAGGTTTCACGATACGGTGAATCTGTTCCAGAAACATCGTGGTGATCTCTTCCCAAAACAACGGGACCAATTTCTCCCTTGGCAATTGCTTGATTAAATGCTTCAGCAATACGCATTCTTCCTTCTGCATCTGCATACAAAATACGCGCTTGTGAACCCACCACCAATTTGTTTTCTTGCGCACCGCGAATCCATTGAATGTTGTCTTGCATTTGCTGTTGAATTTCTGCAGGACTTTCCAAGATCATCTCCTCTAAAACAGCGCAAGCAATGGCATCTGTTTTAGCCAAATCTTCTGCCTTTCCAGAAGCGCAAACCCAACGGAATGGACCAAAACCATAATCAAAACACATCGGACCCATGATGTCCTGAACGTAAGAAGGATATTTAAAATCGATGCCGTTTTGAGCCATAATGTCTGCCCCAGCGCGAGAAGCTTCTAACAAAAATGCATTTCCATAATCGAAGAAATAAGTTCCTTTTGCCGTGTGTTTATTGACTGCTGCTGCATGTCTAACCAACGTTTCTTTTACTTTTTGACGGAATAAATCCGGATCTTCGGCCATCAATCGATTGGATTCTTCAAAAGAAATTCCTACCGGATAATAACCACCAGCCCACGGATTATGAAGCGAAGTTTGATCAGAACCAAGATCAATGCGTACATTTTCTTGATCGAATTTTTCCCACACTTCCACGATATTTCCCAAATAAGCGATTGAAACCACTTCTTGGTTTGCCATTGCTTCTTTCACTCGTTTTGTCAACGAATCCAAATCAGTTATGATTTCATTTACCCAACCTTGTTCGTGTCTGATTTGCGTAATTTTCGGGTTGACTTCCGCACAAACAGTCACACAGCCAGCAATAGTACCTGCTTTCGGTTGTGCACCACTCATTCCTCCTAAACCAGAAGTTACAAACAAACTTCCCGAAGGATTCTTTTTAATTTTGCGGAAACCATTCAAAACCGTTATCGTTGTACCATGAACAATTCCTTGTGGCCCGATGTACATGTACGATCCAGCGGTCATTTGTCCGTACTGAGAAACACCAAGTGCATTGAACTTTTCCCAATCATCCGGCTTGGAGTAATTCGGAATCATCATCCCGTTTGTCACAACAACTCGTGGCGCATCTTTGTGGGAAGGAAACAAGCCCATTGGGTGACCTGAATACATCACCAAGGTTTGTTCCTCGGTCATTTCAGCAAGGTATTTCATCGTTAAACGATACTGAATCCAGTTTTGGAAAACAGCCCCATTTCCACCGTAGGTAATCAATTCATGTGGATGTTGAGCAACGGCATAATCCAAATTATTTTGAATCATCAACATGATAGCTTTTGCCTGCAAGGATTTCCCTGGATATTCGGAAATTGGACGCGCATACATCGCATATTCTGGACGAAAGCGATACATGTAAATCCGTCCGAAGGTATCTAATTCTTCTTTGAATTCGGGAATTAATTCCGCATGTTGTTCTTTCGGAAAATAACGAAGCGCATTTTTCAATGCCAATTTTTTTTCTTCTTTGGATAAAATATCTTTTCGCTTTGGCGCGTGATTCAAATCTGAATGAAAGGATGCTTTTGGAGGTAAAACAGATGGAATTCCTTCTAAAATGGATGATTGAAACTCTTCTAAAGTCATATTTTTCAAGTTTTGCACAAAGTTAATTCGAATTTTCGGTTTGAATTTTATCAAACAAAAAAAACTCCCAAAAAGGGAGTTTTATCATAATTCAACAATCATTAGCGTATGATGTTCACAGTGCCTGTGTATTCGTACATACCATCGTTTATCATGTCTTTTGCTTTCACTTTCCAAACGTAGGTTCCTTTCGGTACAATCTGACCTAGATAGGTTCCATCCCATTCGAATTCGATGTCATGAGTTTCGAAAACAACCTGTCCCCACCGGTTGTACACATACAAATCAAAATTATTCAAATCAATTCCTTCCATAAAAATACGCCAAGTCTGATTAAATTCATCTCCATCTGGTGTAAATGTGTTAGGCGCATAAATCAAAACTTCTGGCAAAACAGGAACAATTTTAACCATTGTATCCAAGCAACCAAACTCAGAAGCTGTAATTAAACTTACCGTATAATTGGCCACCTCTCCATCTGGGAAAAGCGCAATGGGATTTTCTTGCGTTGAAAAAGCCGGAGTTGCATTTTCAATATTCCACACATAACTATATCCATCAATCGATTGATTCATGAAACTAGCCTGTGTGTTAAACATTCGAATTGGATTCGGATTCCAACCAAAATCAGCAACTGGAAGTTGATGAGCAATCAAATTGGAATAGCGAACTGAATCGATACAACCTTCGTTGTTAGTCATAACCAATAGAACAGAATAAGAACCTTCCCACAATTCATCTGTTTGAACTTCCATTTGATCTAGAACTTGTTCACCATCTTGCATTACCCAATAAAAAGATGAAATATCAGTTAGGTTACTGTTGTTCATTAAATCAAACACAGCTGGTTCACATTGTTCTGGTTCTGGAGAAAAAATTATGGGTTGTGGCAAAGGTGAAACTACAACAGTTGTTGAGACAGTGAGTGGTGTAGTTTCACAAGCATCTGTAATCGTCACGAAATATTCTTGTGTAGCAGATGGACTTGGAGAAATCGTAGATGAATATCCAACTTGAGGTTGCAAACTTCCCATTGACCATGAAAAAGTATATGGTGCTCCAATACCTCCTGCTCCAGACACTTGAATTGGTTCAGGATAACCCGGACAAATAGTGATTGACGGAGTAATGTTTGCAGACAAACCTTCCCGAACGGAAACAAGAATAGAATCAGGAAAAGATTGACATCCATTTTCATTCATCGCATATACTCGGTAATAGGTATCTTCTTCTGGATTTACTTGTTGTGATCCTGATAAACTTGATGTGTGATCCCAGTGATATGTAAACGAAGTTCCATTTGAAGCCGTTGCTAGCAATGAAGCGGTTCCGTTTTGACAAACAAGTGTATCATTTGATAAATTCAATAAAACGGAAACAGGTGAAACTATTTCGATGTTACTACATGTTTCACATCCAATATCATTTCGTGAGCAAACAGAATATGTTCCCTCTCCTAAATTGGATTTTGTTGCGCTTGTTTCCCAAGTCAAACCATTGTCATAACTGTATTCAACAGCATTTGGAGCAGAAACAGTAATAGAACCATCTAACATTCCGACACAAGAAACGTCAGTCTTGGATAATGTCTGTACCATTTGTACAACTGTAATTTGAACCGTATCTCGAATAATTCCACAGACTGGATTTTGTTCTCTAAAAACAAAGCGATAAACACCAGGCTGATTTACCGTTACAGTTGGTGTAAGCGAATTAAAACTTGGCGAATATGTCGCTGTTGCTGGAGGAGTCAACCCAGTTGGTAAAACGTTACTCCACAAACTAGAATTAGTTGGCACACCTCTAATTCCAACTAAATTAATCGGATCACCCAAACAAACGGTTTGATCAGGACCCGCATTTGGATTTGGTTGTTCAACTACTGTAATGGTTGCCGTTGATGATGAAGGACATCCATTTGTTATTCCGCCAACATGCACAGTAAATTGATATACACCTGGATCCGTAAAATTAGCAATTGCTTGTGGTCCCGTTGTTGTATTCAAATGTGGTGAAGGATCCCAAGTGTATGTTCCATCTCCACCACTTGCATTTAGAGTGATTGAATTACCTAGACAAATACTTTGTTGTGAAGGGGTTAAAGAAGAAACTTGAATTCCAGCACCCGCACTCAAGACATAGTCTGAAACGTCTCCAGCAAAACCGTCAATCATCACATAGTATGTTTGACCGGGTACTAAACCTGTTGTAGTTACCGTTTGAGCCGACCCAGATGGAGATAATTGAAAGTTACACATGTGGTTGGTAACTGGGTTATTAGGTCCAGCTGTGGAAAAAACCATAATCTGAATTCCAGATCCGGAAGAAGAGTTCGAAACCCACAGATCAAAACTTACCGTAGATGAACTCGCTACAAATGAGAAAAACGAATTATTTTCAATAGATCCACAAAAAGCAGCGTCCAAAGCAGGCCAACTCCAATCAGTGTAAGCTGAAGAAGTATTACCACAATAACCACTCAAATCACAAATTAATGGTGTACTCGATCCTAAATCGTCTGAAGCTGGAGGCATTGAACCACATGGTGGTTGTCCAAAGACAAACGTTTGACAAAATAGAAAGAGAGAAGCAAATAATATTTTTAGTTTTTTCATAATTTCATGTTTTATCTCATGACATTGAGGTAACCATTATACTCATAACTTGCATCATTAATGGCATTTTTAGCTCGAATAGTCCATGTATAAACACCCGCAGGCACAATCTGTCCGTGATATGTACCATCCCAAGGTACGGAAATATCATACGATTGAAACACTTTATCGCCCCAACGATTGTAAATATTTAACTCAAAATCATACACATCAATTCCTGCCATAACGGCCCCAAATGATTGATTGTATTCATCTCCATCTGGAGTAAATGTATTTGGAACGTAAATCAATACTTCAGGTAAAACTGGAACTAATTTTGATACCGTATCCTTACATCCTGACTGAGTCTCGATTGCTAGAGTAACCAAATAATTTCCAACTTCTCCATCCGGAAATTGAACCGTTGGATTTT
>CAYRMV010000045.1:0-22695 GCA_964425255.1 uncultured Flavobacteriales bacterium | reverse complement strand
GCTCATTTTAAGAAACTTATGAATATATTTAGATTTTTGTCATGTACTTAGTTAAAGTGTATAAATCTAAAGGTTATCTTATTAGTTCTGGATATTGGAATGAAAATGGATTTATCGGGCCAGTTACATTTTATAAAAAAAATGGGCAAATCAAATCGATCATCAATTTTGAAAAGAATTAATAAAGGATTTTTTGTTTTAGAATAAATGAAATTTAATTTTTTAACGTCAATGCAATTGGTTCTTTTTCCATGATTAAGGTTTTTAAAACATTTTGCTTTTTTACAGATTTTTGGTCGTTCATATAAATTCATTCAATGCGTTCAAACAAACCTATTTGATTGGACTGATAAATATTCTTGTATCCTGCTGAAATAAGTTGATGTAACTCTTGAAAATCCGGGCTCAAGTCTGCGGGTCGTGTTCCAAATACAAGTACATAATCGACAGCACGAGGTGAAGTTCCTTTTTGAACCCAATTGGAACCATAGAAATCATTCAACGATTTACCTTGGATGGTTGGATCTGGTAAATTTTTCTTTTTCCATCGGAGTGGAAAATAATCGTTGTTGCATTCGTAGTTTTCTAGTAAAATCGATGGTTGATCACTGGTAAAGTAATTTGAGGTGTGTAAGTTGAGCCAATTGGCAGAATAATTAATAGGAAAGACGACACTATTTGGTTTTATTTTCTGAGCAACGATTTGATATTCATTTGTACTTTCTTGAAGCAGGAAAATTTCTTCTCGATTCTTCTTCATCTGATTCAAATGGAAAATCGAAACTGCTAAAACAATCATCCAAGATATATATTTTGCTATGGGTTGACAAATCAACCAAATGACAAAAAGTAGATAAAATATCAATTCTATGCGTTGAATGATCAAACCTCCAAATTCATTTTCAAAGGGTGAAACAAAATATAGGTAGCCAAATAAAACGGAAAGAATCAACCATAAATCGGTTTGTTTGATCCATGATGTTGGATGATTTTTAAGGGAGGAGAAAATGCGAAATACGAGAATGCTTGTAATACTCAACGCTATCACTACGAAAACCGTTTTACCATAAAAATCATCGTTAAGCTTACTTAATCCAGTAAATAGGTCCAGACTAAATACTTTTTTCCAAAGTTCTTCTTGGGATAAATATTGATTGAATTCTGGGGCTCCACGAGAGAAGTAATAAGAAAGAAACATCACAAAAGGTAGAGCTACTGCCAATGCAATGGGAACAATTCGTTTTAAAAATAATTTAAAGCCCAATAAACCTTCTTTTTTAAGAAAAAGGATTTCGATGAGTTCGATGAAATAAAAAACAGTAAAAACAACCAATAGCAGACCAAAAATGAAAACGTGTGAAAAATAGGTGAGGGTAATGAGTAAAAATAGAATAAGTATTTTACGTCTTGACCAGCCAATCGATTTGTGTTTAAACCAAAAACCCAATGTTAAAAACAGAAAGATTAATGAAATATTGAAATTATAAAATCCAAAATAGAAAAACGTTGTAAAAACAAATGGAAAAATCAGAAAGCTCAACGGGCTGTTTTTAGGAGAAATAACGTGTACAAAATAGCGAAAAGAATATGGTAAACCGATCAAATAAATACCTAGGAATAGTTTTTCCGCCCAACTGGAAGAAAAAAAAGTGTTCAAGATAGCGAGTAACAAATGCCCAGTCCAATTGGGAACGAGTTCGGGATTAAACTCAACAAAGTCATGAACAACCGTATTTTCTTGAAAAAGTAACACCTGAATCAAATGACTATTGTACAGATGTGCAGGGCCATCTAACGTTGGGAAAAAAGTGCCTTTAAAAAGAGGAATTAGACCAACTAAAACAAGTAAAAAAAAACCTACGCGTTCAATTGTATTCAAGGTTAGTTTTATTTTTTGCATCGTATTAATTTAAAAAGTCACTCAATTTTAACGAATGTTTTCCAATCGTAACACGCGTTTTAGCACATGCACTATTGAAGCGATCGATGACAATTTTGGCTGTTTCTCGGTCGAGGTAAAGTCCGGCTAAAACATTCATTTCTGCTTGAAATTGACGCAATAAAAAAGCACTTCGGTAAGCACTTAAGATTTCGTTTTTACTGGCGCCGTATTTTTGCATAAAAGCAAGAACAACTGCATTTTGGATGGATAAATTACTTCTCACAGGATCTGTAAATGATCGTACATCCACGGTGATTTTACGGTTTAAATTTATTTTTAATTGCGAAGTTCGAAGTCGCTTCAATTCCTCATTTTCGCGTGATTGAATGCGTTCATCTGCTGTGTTACCTGGATAGGAATTCCATTCAACTACCGAATCCAATTTGATGACTTGTGCTCCATTCCACGTACCAACTCCTTGACCGAAAACACGAATTTCCAGTGGAAGTTTTTTGTCTTTCAATGCTTCGAAAAATTGACGCATGGCAACACTGTCTTTGGTTTGAATCAATTTTTGGTCAAAAGTCCATGCATCTGAAGCGAAAACATCATTCAATTCGAGTTGAATTTTCGCATCGTAATTCGGCAAAGCGTCTGCCAAATGCGCATGAAGCATCACTTCGTCTGTTTCGTTTGTGATGGCTCCATACGGAATGGCAATCAATCGGATTTCAAATGGCGTTTTGTCTTCGTGTGGAGGAAATTGAAATTCTTGGGTCAACATATCGAAAGTAGCTGAATCTTCGAAGGTATAGAGTCCATCTTTTTCGGTGAATTTTGCCCAACGCAGACCGAGTTGTTGGCGATAGATGTCATATTTTTGTTGGTATTGTGCCAAAAGATCAATTGCTTCTTGCTTATCTTTTTCCAACTCTTTGATTTTCTTTTGGATGGCACTCAATTCATTGTATTGGTCAATCAATAACTCTTGTTTTTCACGTCGGGATTTGTTGCCATTCACGGTGTTGATGGATTTTTTCCCCTTTTTCTTTTTGGGTTTTTGAGTCGTGTAAATAGGTGATTGACGCATTTCAGAAAGTTCTTTTTCATTGATGTCTATTTCCATTTTCTTTTGCACTTCTTTTTCCTTCCAATACGCAATCCAATAATCAAATCCACGTTTACCATAAATCATTTCATTCAACTTGTCGATTTTGGTCACTTTTAGTTCGTTAATGATACTTTGAAACGTGGCACCATTCGAAAAACTCGAATCAGGGGATAAAAACCGTGTTTCACCCGAACCAAATAGGGGATAGGAAAGTCCATTTTTTTCAATGACAACGGTTGTTTGTTTTTTGGAGTTGTATCCCCACACATCGAGGTGAATGTTGGTAATTTTATTGTCTCCAACCGTTTCAAAATCCATCGAGGCAAAGCGTGCAGGTTGGATAGATGCTTTTTCTTTTTTGGTTGCAGCTTGAATCGAAAGTTGGTAAGGGAAAAATCCGACAGCTTTCGGCAATCCACTGTTCCAACGGCCTTTTTCATCTTTTTCGCGTTCTTCCAAAAGTCCTGAAGTAGAACTTCCGTCTCCAGCAGCGATTAATTTATTGTCAAACACACTTGCTTTCCCTCCCAAAGCGCTGAAAAAGAATTCGGTTCGTTTGGATACATAACTGTTAATTGCTTTGTTTACCGCTTCTAAGGTTTGTAATTGTTCTTCTAAATCCAAAAAGGAAAAAGAGGAAACCATGTTTTTTTTATCGTCTAAGCTCAAACTTGGGTTGGTAAGAACGACAATTTTAGCATGTGGTGTCGCAATACCGTCTTGGTAATTCAAGGCTGATTTGGGTAAATATTTGATCCAGTTGGCTTCAAATAAGTCGTATTTGGTTTGATAGGGTACCAAGTCTTTTTCGCCATTTCTTTTCGCTAATAAAACTTTGTTTAACTCCCATAATGCCATTTTATTGGCTGCTTCTGCAAGCAAACCTTTGGGCGCTTTTTCAATTTCGGATAGGCGAATGAACAATAAAGTTGGATCGTTGATGATACACGATTCGATGGAATCGTAATTGATTTGCTTGTTGGCAAAACGAATATCTGGACCCGAATATTCGAGGTAACGACCTAAGTTACTTTCTAAAATGGGACTTTTCCGAACGATGTGAAAAAAATAGGCTTTTTCCTCGGCTGTAAGCGGGTCATTTCCTTGGGAGAAAGAAATACACGAAATAAAAAAAGTAAACAGGGTTAAAACGGGTAATTTTAAACTCATTCGGATTGCCTTTAGATTTGAATAACGAAGTTACACTTTCCTTTCTGATTGTGCTTTTTAGCTCAAAAAGAATGTAAACAAAGTAATGTTAATTGAACGAGATTTGGCTGATTAGTTACAGAAAAAAAGGTCATCGTTTCCGACAACCTTTTCTGAGTGAGTTTTGAGTTTGAGTTTTGTTCAATTATTTTTTTACTAATTTTTGAACCGCTTTCCCGTTTTCCGTTGTCACTTGAAGGGAATAAATTCCAGCTTTAAGGTGCTCAATTGAAAGCGCTTGACCTGTAGACAAAGATCCGTTTTCAAGTACGATTTTTCCTGTTTGGTCAAAAATAGCAACCGAAGCTGTTTGGAAATCTCCTTTGATTACCACATCGTTGTTTGCTGGATTTGGATACACTTGAAAATCAACTGTGTTTTTATCCTGAATTGACAAATATCCATCTGGTTCAACAGAAGATAGAACCACCACAAACGAAGTCAATGGATTAGCAGCTCCTTGTTGTTGAATAACTGCAGAAGAATGAAGAAATACTGGAAGACCACCTTGTGCAGTGTAATATTCGTATTGGGTACGAATCAACTCAATATCCAATGGTAAACCAAGGTTAATGGAAGCATGAAGGGTGTCAATTAAAACATAGCGAATTACATTGTTTAAAGTTGTCGTTGCGTTTAATTTCAAAGTTCCTTCTCCATCTATTTTTGCGTAGGATTTACCTGTTGCGTCAGGAGATTGTGGAATTCCTGAAAATTCAAAATACAATGTTCCTGCATACAAATCGTTTTCGTAATCAGAAAGAGCAAAAGGATAGGTTGCTAACAACTGATCGTCGTCGTCAAAAACACCTTTTACGACACCAAAACTTGGCTCTTCAAATACAAAACCAGAAGAACGACGGTCGCTCGCTGCAGAGGTCCAAAAATTGGTTAAAAATCCTTCAAGGACAACTGCTTTGTTTGCATTGGGGAAATCACTCGCATACGGAGAATCCGATGGATCCATAATCTCAATGGTTCTCATTTCACCTGGGATTCCTAAAATCGTGGAATAATCCCAAGTTACGCCATTTCCTGTTACACCAGCAAAATCAGTTACATTCGAATCACACATGAACAAAGACGCGCTTGTACCAATTGCAGGTTCGTTTGCTTGCGTTAAAGATCCTTGTGCAAAGGATAAACTAGTTGAAATTACGGAAACAAGTAGTAAACTTTTTTTCATATTGTTTTGTTTTTGTAGCAATGGTTCAAAGGTAACAAAACTATCTGTGTTAAAAAATGATTCATTTGACACAAATTAGATGGGTCTTGTTTACTTTTGAAGTCAATTATTTATTTTTAACTCATAACGTGCAAAGATTCACTAAGGTTGGGGGAATATCTCTAAAAACGGCTGCAAAAGGTTTGTTGGTTATAATTTTAACACTTTCTTCTTTGCTTGGGTATTATTCAACGAAATTAACCTTTGATTTCGATTTTGAAAAGTTCTTTCCAACCGAGGATAAAGACGCTCATTTTTATCAAAATTTCCGGGCACAATTTCGAACCGACAATGATTTTCTTCTGTTAGTTGTCGAAAGAGAAAAGGGAATCTTTGATCTTGGTTTTTTGCAAAAAGTGAATCGCCTGACACAAAGTTTAGAAAAAACGCACGACATTGAACGAGTACAATCGATCACAAACCTGCAAGAGTTTCGCATGTACGATTTCGGAATGTCACAGCAAATCCCTTATTTTTCTGGAAAAAAAGAACGCTTATCTTCCGATTCTACGCGCTTATTTCAACACAAAGAATGGATTGAAACTTTTGTTTCGAAAGATGCTAAATCTCTTTGTATTTTCATCAAGCATACAGATCGCTTGACCACGGAAGAAGGCGTAAAACTGATTCAAGCAATTAAGAGAAAGGTAAATGCTGTTTTTCCAGCACAAACTCGATTAACAGGCAGAATAGTGGGGCAGGTTTTTTACATCGAGAAAATGGCCGAGGAAATGGTCTTATTTGTATCGATCAGTTTGGTATTAGTGACTCTATTTTTGTACTTCACTTTTCGCTCTTTTTGGGGTGTAGTGCTTCCATTGATTGTATTGACAGTTTCGGTGGTTTGGGTTGTTGGTTTAATGGGACTTCTTGAAATTCCGATCAATTTGATTTTGGTCATTCTTCCGCCAATCATGTTTGTTGTAGCTATGTCAGACGTGATCCATTTGGTGAGTCGATTTTTGGATGGTATTCGGAATGGTGAAAGCAAAGAACAAGCACTTTGGATTACAGCAAAAGAAGTGGGAATGTCGACTTTCTTGACCTCCATTACCACTTCGATTGGTTTTTTGAGTTTGCTGTTTGTGCGAGTTCAGCCGATTCAAGTGTTTGGTTTGGTAATGGGAATCGGTGTGATGGTTGCCTTTGTGGTAACTTGGTTACTGCTTCCAGTGATGATTTATTTATTGCCTCTTCCTAAAAAGATCTTTGTTGCTCGAAAATGGAATTGGTCAGCTTGGTTGGAGGAAAAATTCAAATTGGTGAAGAAAAATAAAGTCAAAATCATTGGCTTGAATGTTGCTTTTTTGCTTGTCATCGTTGTTGGCTCGTTTCAATTGGAATCGAATAATTTTTTGATGGATGATTTGAGTGACGAAGAACCGATTAAAGCTGATTTTAATTTTGTGGATGCGCATTTGGGCGGTGTTCGTCCGTTTGAATTAGCAGTTCGATTAAAAAATACAGACGATACGTTTTACGACAAACAGATTCTTAGCCAATTAGAGAAAATGGAAAACTATTTAGAAAATGTATATGGAGTAAAACTGAAATTATCGTTGGTTCAAGTCAGTAAAGGAATTCGTCGCTCGATGAAACAAGGTGAGCCATCTGAATTTATTTTGCCACAAAATTCTTCTGAAACACGAAAAATTCGACGTTTTATCTCGCTTGCAGAAGGAGGAGAATTAGAACGTTTGTTGTTTGATTCAACGCAAACATTAACCCGAATAAATGGAACCATTCCCGATTGGGGAAATCAGAAAATCACCAAAAAAAATGAACAATTTATGTCGTTTGTAAATTCGACTATCGATACAGATTTACTCGATGTACGCTTGACAGGTTCAGCATTTTTGTTGGATAAAAACATGCGCTATTTGTCGAGTAGTTTGTTGAAAGGAATTGCCTTGTCTGTTCTTGTCATTTCGATTGTGATGGCCTTGTTGTATCGCAATGTACGGATTGTTATCATTTCATTGATTCCCAATTTGATTCCCTTGTTTTTATTGGCGACTTTAATGGCATTGTTAGGGATTGAGTTAAAAATTACTACGGCGATTGTTTTCACCATTGCTTTTGGAATCGCTGTTGATGATACGATTCATTTTTTAAGTCGATTTAAACTAGAATTAGGCAAGAGCAAATCCACCGAAGAAGCTGTTCAAAGTGCTTTTGTGCAAACAGGTAAAGCGATGATTTTAACGACTGTTATTTTATGTAGTGGATTTTTGATGTTGTTGCTTTCCAGTTTTATGGGAACTTTTGCCTTGGGTCTCATGATTTGTATCACTTTGTTTGTTGCACTTTTCCTTGATCTCACCTTGTTGCCCGCATTGATCCTTCAGTTCTACAAAAAGAAATAAATTTTTCACTGAGCTATTTACTTTTCACTATCAACTTTTCACTATCAACTTTTCACTATCAACTTTTCATTATCAACTTTTCACTATCAACTGTTCACTAACGAACTAACCAACTAATCCCCCTCACTTCCTCCTAAAATACAAACGCAGCAAAAGCAAAGTCGCAATCGTAACTGTAACAACAAAGAAAACATCCGGAAAATTTCCAAACATCTCACGCATGTAGTTATGTCCTTTTGAATTCGTGAAAATTTGTACGTTGTAAATTTTTAGCAAAGTGGCACATAACAACATAAATCCTACCAAAACAATGGTTCCAAGTCGGTAAAATAAATGGTTGATTTGCTTGTTGGTAATACCATTTTCTCCCAAGTTGATTTGATGTCGAATGCCATGAACTTTCAAATCCGTGACAATTTGTTTGATATCACTCGGAAGATGTTCCACTAGGTACAAGTAGTCTTCTGCCGTGTTTAACACTTTGGATTTGATATTTTCCCAGCTGAATCGCTCCATGATTCGTTCTTTCGCGTATGGTTTGATCAAATCGATGAAATTGATTTTCGCTTGTAATTGTTCCGCTAAATTCTGAATGGTTACCAGCGTTTTTAACAACATATACAAGCTTGAAGGAATCTTAATTTCGTATTTCATTAGCAATTTAAACGTATCATTGAACAAGGCAGAAATATCCAAGTCGGCATAGTTTAAATAACTGTATTTCTGGATTAATTCATCAATATCAAATTCGAGGTTTTCCATTTCTCGAAAATTTTGTACCTCCGTTAGGTCTAGCAAAGCTTTGGCAATTTTACGGGAATTATTTTCCGAAAATCCAATCAAAAATTGAATGAGACCATTGATTTGTTTGGGTTTCATGGAAGCACACATCCCGTGATCAATCAAAACCAATTGGTTGTTTCCTCGAATAAAAATGTTGCCCGGATGCGGATCAGCATGAAAAAAGCCATAGCGTAAAATCATGGTAAGAATGATGTGCATGCCATTTTCTGCTATGATTTGAGGCGAATATCCTTTCGATAGCAAATTGAGCACATTACTTGGGTTTTCTCCTTCAATGTATTCCATAATCAATATTCGCGGCGTGGAATAACGAGAATAGACTTTCGGAATGTGACAACGATCATCGTCTTTAAACATGTGTTCCAAGCGAAGCATGTTCGACATTTCGTTGGTGAAGTCCAACTCTTTCAAGATAATTTCACCAAAATCTTTGATAAAAGTGGTCAAATTAAAACTGCTTAATTCGGGGTAATTTTTTTGGATTTTTCGAGCGAAAATTTGAAGTAATATCAGATCCAATTTTATTTTACCCGCAATTCCCGGACGTTGTACTTTGATGATAACTTCTTCGCCACTCGTTAATTTTGCTCGGTAAATTTGCCCAATTGATGCGGAAGCAAGGTGGTTGTGATCAATGTATTCAAAGAAATTATCGAGTGAATCACCTAATTCATTTTCAATGATTTTCCGTGCTTGATCGTCGTCGAAAGGTCGTGCAGAAGATTGTAGTTTTTTCAATTCTAAACGCAGGTTTTCACTTGCCATGTCTGGTCTGTCCGCTAAAATTTGTCCAAACTTGATAAAAGTAGGACCCAAATCTTCCAAAATGTGTCGTAGACGTTCGGAACGGGAAATGCGTCTTTTTCCTTTGTAATCAAAAATGGCTCGTAGTGGCCCTGTGGTTAGCCAATTTACAATCGAATGTCTCAGAACAATCCCGATAATAGCGAGTAAGCGAAAAATATTGCGTATGTTTTGACGTAAACGGAAAATCCACATAGAAATGATATTTAGACGAAAATACAGAATTTTATGGTAACATGAGTTACACAAATTGGAATCCATGCATGTTATTTTTGGAAAAAAGCAAGGATGAAGGAATTTTGGGATAAACGCTACAGCGAAGAAAAATTAGCATACGGAGAAAAACCGAACCAATTTTTTAAGGATTGGATTGATTTACAAACAACAAAAGGATCCATTTTATTTCCTGCGGAAGGTCAGGGGAGAAATGCATTGTATGCAGCTTCGAAAGGATGGAAGGTTTTTGCATTCGATCTGAGTGAAGCTGGTGCAAAATCGGCTCTGCTTCAGGCTGAAAAAATGAATATTCACATCGATTATCAAGTTTGTTCGGCGCTTGATTATGTACTCCCAATCGAACAGGTAGATGTCTTGGTTTTGATTTATGCGCATTTTCCAGCAGCCATTCGAACAGCCATTCATCAACGAATGTGGGATTTTTTACGTCCAGGTGGAAGGGTCGTTTTGGAAGCGTTTCAACCAAAACAAGTTGGATTAAAATCGGGTGGACCACAAGAAGAAAGTTTCCTTTACACGGCCGAAAAATTGTTGTATGATTTCCCTGAAATGTTAGTGGATCAACTTGAATACGCTCAAATTGAACTTTCGGAAGGACAGTATCACGTTGGAAAAGCAGAGGTAGTTCGTTTATTGGCTCAAAAACCCTAATTCGATTTGGTTAACGAAACTTATCCGCCATTCTGAGTGAATGATTACCTTTGTCACGTGGAAAGAAATGAAATCATTGCTGTTTTTACACAGCTAGGAAAGGTGTTTGCTGCACTTGCGGAAGAACGTCCGTGGGAAGATTATTCTTTGGGATTAAATCAAGCTGAATACGAACAAATTCAAGTATTGATTCACAAACAACCTCAGTACAATGGCTGGTTTACGAAAGACTCCATTCGATTTACATTAAAAACGTGGTCTGAAGCATTGACTCAAACAGAAATGGAACAATGGCTCAATCCGTATTCCTTTTCTTCCAATCCAAAACGTGTTGGATTGATCTTAGCGGGAAATATTCCCATGGTTGGGTTTCATGATTTGGTTTCTGTCTTAGTTTCGGGTCATCATGCTGTTTTGAAATTGAGTTCAGACGATCGGTTTTTAATTCCAACTTGGGTTCAGTTGTTGATTCAATGGAATCCTGCGATGAAAGAACGCATTACCATTTCCGCAGGGAAACTGGGTGAAGTTGACGCCATGATTGCAACAGGAAGCAACAATTCGATGCGCTATTTTGAACAGTATTTCGGACATTTACCTCATATTTTCCGTCAAAATCGTACGTCTGTTGCCGTATTAGATGGAACCGAATCGAAGGAAGAATTAACCGAACTTGGAAAAGATATTTTTACATATTTCGGCTTGGGTTGCCGCAATGTATCTCAACTTTGGATACCTTATGATTTTGACTTGAATCAATTTTTTGAAGGAATTTTCCCTTTCGCTGATTTGATTAATCACCACAAATACGCGAATAATTACGATTACAACAAAGCTATTCACCTGATGAATCAACACGATTTGTTGGAAAATGGATTTATCTTACTCAAAGAAACAGCTGAACTTCACGCTCCTTTAGCCATGTTGTTTTACCAACGGTATGCGGATAAATCAGAAGTAAATCAATTTTTAAAGGAAAAAGAAAATGAAATTCAAGCCGTTGTGGGACATGGATTCATTCCTTTTGGGAAAGCACAAACTCCTGCTTGGAATGACTATGCAGATCATGTGGATACAGTGGCTTGGTTGACTGAATTGTAATTTGTTTAGTCGCGACCAAAAGAATGGATATCGTTGTGTGTTTCTTCGATTTCGTCTTTGACTTTTTTGATGGTTTGAGCTAATATAAACAAATCTTGAGTTGTATGCGTGCGCAACCAAACCCACGATTCTTGTTCATTTTCAACAGCGAGCGCAATGTGAAGTAAAGTCATCATGTTGTGTTGCAACAACCAGTTTTGCGCTTGTTTGTTTCCTTCAGCCGCATGAATCATCGCCATCAAATGCGGATAACCATTTTTCATCAACCAATCGCGGGCTTCGTTTTTCAAGCGAATTGCAGCACAGGCCATGGTAAGTTCTTCGTAGCCATTTAAGGTGAGCCAAGTTGATATTTCCTCGTGTCCTTCGATTGCTTTTGCCCATGCAAGTACAATTTTAGCAGGATAGTTCATTTCTTTCATAGGAACTACCTCAGTGGCTTGCAAATCAAGTTGCTTGTCTGAACCTCTTTTCTTCTTAAATAGCGAAAACATACCCTATAAATGTACGATTTTTTTGATTTCAACAAGAGTTTTAGCGTTGAAGAGCAACTAAATTAGCATAAACTCCTGCTTCCATTTCGATGAGGTCTTCGTGTTTTCCTGATTCAATGACTTGTCCATCTTGCAAAACAAAAATGGTGTCTGCTTTGCGAATCGTAGAAAGTCGGTGGGCAATTACGAAGGATGTTCTTCCTTGCATCAAGTATTCAAGGGCTTCCTGTACCAGTTTTTCTGATTCTGAATCTAGGGCAGATGTCGCTTCATCTAGGATCAAAATGGTTGGATTTTTCAACAAAGCGCGCGCAATGGCAATGCGTTGTTTTTGACCACCGGAAAGTTGAATTCCTCGGTCACCGACTTGTGTTTCAAAGCCAGAAGGGAAAGATTCGATAAACGAAAGCGCATTGGCCTGTCGAGCAGCTTCAATGACTTCTTCACGGCTTGCATTCGGCTTTCCGTAAACGATGTTTTCGAAGATTGTACCTCCAAAAAGAATGACTTCTTGCGGAACAATCGCCATGTTGGCACGTAAATGAGCTACATCCATTTCCGCAATCGGTGTGCCGTCTACAAGAATTTCACCTTGTTGTACATCGTAAAAACGTAAAAGCAAGGATGCAATGGTGGATTTTCCTGCTCCGGATGATCCTACCAAGGCAATGGTCTGATTGGTTTTTGCTTTTAAGTTGATTCCTTTTAAGATTTCAACATCCGCACGTTGAGGATAATGAAAATGAACATTTTTAAATTCAATTTCTCCTTGGATGTTCGGCTTTTGTTTCCCCGGCAAAACGGAATGTTCGTCTTGCATTTGAATGATTTTCATCAAGTTTTCAGTTGCACCAACCGATTTTTGCATCGTCGCATATAGTTCAGGCAACGAACCAATGGATGCGCCCATCATCACGGTGTAAATCAAAAAGGAATTCAAATCTTTGCTCGATAATTCGGGATTGGCTCCTTGCGTCAACAGCAATCCTTGCCAAATGATAAAGACAATTGCTCCAAAAAGAAAAAACAAAATAAAGGACACAAACAATCCGCGCCAAAGTCCACTTTTTACATTCAAATCCCGAATAGCTTGGATTTGTTTTTTGTAGTTGGCCAACATCAAAACCTCATTGGTAAAGGCTTTTACGTTCGAAATCCCCATCAAACTTTCCTCTACAATCACATTGGATTGCGCGGTGATATCCTGTGCTTCTTTCGATAGGCGTTTGATAAATCGACCAAAAAACACAGCGAAAATCGCCATTACAGGTACAGTTGCCAACATGATTAGCGACAATTTCCAAGAAGTATAAGCCAAAAAGGCTATTCCACCGGCAACGATGACTATTTGTCTGAAAAATTCGGCAATGGTTGTGCGAAGTGTTTCTTGAATTTGACTTAAATCAGAAGAAATTCGAGAGGTTAATTCACCCACTTTTTGTGTATTGAAAAAATCCATTGGCATGTAGATCAACTTTCCAAAGGCTGTTTGGCGCAAATCTTGCAACACATTTTCAGTCACATTGGTGAAAATCAAAATGCGGAAAAATGAAAAGACAGATTGAATGGCAAACAAAACAAACAAGGCTACAGCGATTTCAGTAACACTGTTAATCGGTAAAATGGATGTGTTTGATGCATCAGACATATTCATTGGATTGCCCGAACTTCCAAGCAATTGTCCAAGTAAATAGGGGAATACAAGTCCTGCGGATGTAGATAAAAGCAAAAAGACCCAACCAATTGCAAAGCTTACTCGGTAAGGCTTCATATAGGAAAAGATGCCTTTTGCTCGCTGAATATCAGCTTTGGTGAGTTTGATTTTTTCTTTTTTCTCTTGTTTGGGACGCAACATAGTAATGATGTGATTCTTTATAATTACGCAAAAGTAATGTTTGTGGATTGAATTTGTGGATTTATCTCTGATTAAATTTGAGTGGATCAGGATATTTTAACTACATTTGTATCCGATTCAAAGAAAAAAGGAAGTTTTCTAGACTTTTTCATAAAAAAACTTGTCTACAAACAAAAAAGCATTATCTTTGCAGTCCGAAAAAATGAGAAAAACGCTTTAAAAGAATATAAGTCATGAAAAGAACGTTTCAACCGTCAGTAAGAAAGAGAAAAAACAAACACGGTTTCCGTAGTCGTATGGCTACAAAGAACGGACGCAAGGTTTTAGCAGCGCGTCGTCGTAAAGGTAGAAAGAAATTAACTGTTTCTGACGAAGCAAGCCACAAGCGTTAATCTTTTCTGACAAAAGAATTGAAGCCGTACTTTCTAGTGCGGCTTTCTTGTTTTATATCTATTTTGAATTAGATTTCTCGCTCCTTCCAAGTAGGTGTGTAGAACAAAGTCATCACGATAATCATCAAGGTGTAAATCGGATAAACGAGTGAAAAAACAGGCATGAACAACCAGGTTTTTTTCTTTGTCAGAGCTCGGTAATATCGCTGTACAAGAATGGTGTCAAATGTGATTTTTGCAAGTGTGCACAAACCGAGTAACAACCAAGAACTATCGGAAACGAACAGTAACCAAAATCCAATGTGGTACAACAAGCCTAAAATACCGATTCCTTTTGCAAAGCGATCATTCACTGCATTGGTTTTTCCAATCCATCGAAGACGTTGATTAAAAAAGGCTTCCCAAGTTTCTGGTGCGTCCGTTTGAACAGTTAGAGTTGGTTTTAAACTTAATTCAATGGTTTTATTTGCCTTTTTGAAGTCTTGAAGTAGAAACAAATCGTCTCCACTTGCAATGTCCTCGTGTTCATCGATCGAATCAATTTTCCAAAATGTGTCTTTGTGGAAAAGTAAATTTGCTCCGCTAGCTGAAATGGGCTTTTGATGACCAGAAACAGCTGTATTTATCGTATTGAAATAATGGTAATCGAGTTCGAAAAAAATGGATTTTAACTTTCGTGCTGTCATGAAAACAGGTAAAATACACAAATCTACCTGACTCATTTCGCTTAGTTGTTGGAAATACGACCTTGGAACACGGATGTCTGCATCCCAGGTTAAAATATATTCGCCTTTTGCTGCAGCGATTCCTACACGTAAAGCTGTTTTTTTTCCTTCATCTCCGGGCATTAATTGAATGATATGATTGATACAAGGTAGATTGCTCATTTCGATTAATTTGGCTGAATCATCTGTGGAATGATCGTCAACCCAAATGATTTCGCGGGGAAACAAGGAAAGTCGTTCAAGAGAAGCAAGCATGGCAGGTAAATTTTCCGCTTCATTCCGAAAAGGGATAATCACAGAGATGTCGTACAACGAATAATGATTTCGTTTGTTTTTGTTGAGTTTGTCCCATTGCAAACGAACCGAAATCCCGAATAGAGCAACTCCAAACACAAGCGAAAAAACGATGAGATAAATCCAAGCCATGTCGTTATTTTTTGATCATTTTCCACCAGCCAAACCAACCTACACAAGCAGGAAGAGCTTGATTGATGAGCCATAAAAGTAAAGATACCGTTAGTATGATTTCAGGTTTGCCATAAATTTCAGCTAAAATCAGCAGTGCAAAGGATTCCCGAATGACGAGTTTTCCAAACCAAAGCGAAGGTGTCCAAGTGGACCAAAAAAAGACTTGCCAAACCCAAAACCAGGTTTCACCATCAACAGGAAAGCCAAAAACGGCTAGCAACAATACAAATTGCCCACTAAAAACGACGTTACGAATAAGACTTTGAATCAATAAATAAAATCTCAATGAACGTGTTTTTTTTAAATAACGATTGAATCTGCGCCATTTTCTGGGAAGGATCGAAACTTGGTTTATTCCCAAATATGCGATGAGAAATAATGCAATGACACCCGAAGAAATCCAAATAAAATAGGAGGGGAATTGAGGTAAAGCCGTCTGTTCCGTGCCAACCAACCACCAGGCAAAAAGTCCAAATAGGATGCTGGCAAAAAACTGGCTGGCATTTGAAAACAAGGTAAAAACCAAAATGTATGGGCGCTGAATACGCGGAAAATGATAGATTCTTCCAATGAAATTTCCGATAAAATTCGGTGTGACAAATCCCGATGAAATCCCTGCTAAATAAGCGTACCAGCGTTGTTTTTGAGTAGTTTGAAATCCTGTAAAACGAACGATTGTTTCCCATTTCCAAAATTCAATTCCCCAATTCACCAAAGATAAAAGCAAGACAACGAGCAAGAGAATTGGATGATCAATATGAATGGTTTTCCAATGTTGGATCGACCAATTTGATGTTTGTTTGTAAACCAAGAAAACAAGAATGAGCAATACTGTTGTTGCCAACAAATGGGGGATGATTTTTTTCCAGTGTCTGAACTTACTCATTTGGAAGGTGAAGGTACACTTTTTCCTTCTTTTCGGTGTTATTATAACTTGAAATTACTCGACTAAAAGATCCAAATTCACAGTTGAATCGTAATTTTGTTTAATGTTTATGTATGAAAGTTTAAACAAAATAGATTTTTGACTGTTTTATACTTTTACAGTTTGACATATTTTGGAGAAATCCACACACAACAAAAACAACAACATGGAAAAAGATTTGATTATTATAGAGGAAGTAGAAAATACACAACGGCCAAGCATTCAGTTTACAGACGACGAAATTGGCGACGAACACATCATGACTTCCATTGAAACACCTTTGAGAGAAGATGCTTTTGCACTTTCTGATGACGAAAAAATGACACAGATTGAGGATCATTTCCGTTCCATCATGGAAATCATGGGCTTGGATTTAACGGATGATAGTTTGCGCGGAACACCGAAACGAGTGGCAAAAATGTATATTCAGGAAATTTTCAGTGGATTGAATCCAGCGAATAAACCGAAGATTGCCCTTTTCGAAAACAAATACAAATACACCGAAATGCTAGTGGAAAAAGACATCACGTTTTTCTCCAACTGTGAGCACCATTTTGTTCCGATTTTCGGAAAAGCACATGTAGCTTACAAATCGAATGGAAAGGTAATTGGATTGTCGAAATTAAACCGAGTGGTTCAGTATTTTGCCAAACGACCACAAGTACAAGAGCGATTGACGATTCAAATTGGAAAAGAATTACAAGCCATTTTAGAAACCGAAGACGTAGCTGTTTTGATCGATGCAAAACACTTATGTGTTTCTTCCCGTGGTGTTCAAGACGTAAACAGTGCGACCGTTACCGCGTTCTACGGCGGAGCATTTCAAGATGTCGCAACCCGCAATGAGTTTTTGAAGTATTTGGAATTACCAGGGTAAGTAAAATTATTCCATATTCCGATATGGAATAATTTTGATTAATTGTTTGGTTTTTAATTTTTTACAATAGTCGTTGTTTGTATTCAAATATATACAACGACTATATTGATTTACTTTGTAAATTGAGAGAATAAACAGACTATTATTGGTTTCCTTTGAGTTGATTTTAGGTTGAAGAGTTAGTTTCATGTTTCAATTTATATTTCTACGTTCTAAAAATATTCGATTAATAAAATCGAGTCAATTAAATTCACAACGCAAGCGACTTTTCATTGATTCAGAGGAAAGTTAATCCAATTTTTCGATTAAGTCCTTGTTCAAAATCCGAATTAAAGTCGAAAGTTGGATGTTTCCTTTTCCGTTTTCAAGTTTGGAAATGTAGCTTTTCTTTGTACCCGTTTTTTTTGAATCATCCAACAGAAAACGAATTTGATAGCTGGTTTTTGGGGAGGGTTAAAGAAATTGTCGACATACAGGACCGATTCCAAATCTAATTGATTCTGAATCTGTTAGTTCTCTTCCACAAATTGAACATTCTCCCGTTTCCAATCCGTAATTTATAAGTGTCTGTTTAGCGTCTTTTGAAAACCGAATGAATACCTGTAATATTGGAACAATTTGTTTGGCATTATTTTCAGGAATAACAATTCCACCTCTGCTTACACGCATTAGTTGTTGTCCTGTAGTTCTGTTTTTAATTGTCAGTACATTGTCAATTCTTTTCCTTCCTTTTTCAGTTTTTTCAGCATAGTATGAAATCTGAATTTTCTCCGTTAGGTTTTTGGCATTTTTGAAGGTTATTCGAAGTATAGGAAAGTCTTGCTTCTTTCTCCTTTTATCAAGTTCACTGAATATTTGTGTTGCATTTACAGCCTTGAATGGAAGAGGAGGTAATGATATTATGAAGGTCAATGTCTTACCACCATACTTTTCAAGTGCTAACATTGCGATATTATGAGCTTCAAATTTCTCATTTTCAAATGGTTTAATTGTCTTAAAGTAGTTCCGTGCTATGTGTTTTGCGTGTCTGTTGTCAAGTCCCATGCAAATTGTATAGGCTTCAAAGTCACTAAACACTGTCTCAATTTTTGATTCTTGGTATGAAATTGTTCGTTTTTGTCTTTTCGAGAATAGATCTCCTTCAGTTATTATTTCTTGTAGTTCTTGTTCAAATGGGTTTGTAATACGAAAGTCATCGGGTAATTCGCTAGTACTCTTAACTTCAAACTCTAAATTATCAATTTTCTCTGTAACTTCATTTTTCCCTGTGTGTAATTCGATCAGCAGACTTTCTAATTTTGGATCAATTTTACTGTTTCGAGTAACACCAGTTTGACCAAGTTTCTGACAATAATCGATAAGAGTTATCACTCCGATATTTTGTTCTTTCGCTATTTGTGGTAGTCTTTTCATTTTTATTTTATGTCCAGTTTTACCCCTCATCATTCTAATATCTTCCAAACTAACACACCAAAATAAGATGGATATGCTAAATCAATCCCAAAGCTTCAAAACAAATATATCGTTTTTTTTGAATCATCAAGCGGAAAACGAATTTGTTAGCGGTTTTTGGATGAGGGCGTTTATAACGTTCCCACGCCTAGTGAAGGAACCGATTTTTAAAGTTATTTATAGTCGCAATCCAAGATCGTTTTGTTTTTCAATTATTCATTTTGCGTAATCAAAATTACGGCTCTTTTGCCAGACGTATGTTATGTACAGCTTTATTTTTGATCAATAATACCCACAAAGCAATTAAACCAACACTGAACCATGTATTTTGCCCTAATTTGAAAATAATAAATACTGATACAGGAAGGAGAATTGCCATTAATACCACTATGATATTTATCCAATTTTTCTTTTTAATCATGTTCTTAATTAATTTTTTACCTGCTGTAATTGTCCAAAGTATTATTGAGCAGAATAAAGTAATTAATGCAATATATGATAATGGTAAAGTTGATATTTTCAAGTATGTGAAAATTGTCCAAGAGAGAGTTATCATCAACACAGCAAAATTATCTAATTGTCGATTCTTCAGAAAGAAATATAGAGTAATACTAAATACAGATATAAAAACAAGACCTGCTACTCTCAATTCATAGAAATTAGGCCATTGTTGAATCTTGCAAATAGTTCCAATTAAGATTAAAACCAATCCGAGTATTATTCCTATTCTGTTTATTAATGTATACTTCATAGTTGTACATAACGTTTTGGGGCATGGCGCCGTTTTCTGTGTAGCGCCTGCGGCAAAAAATGGAGCTAAATGCCTGTTACAGGCTGTCTTTCATTAATCTAGACTTGTATATTTCAGTAAAGCTGTCATTTGAATTTCTTCTTGTTAGTCTAATATAATCACTCTTGATTTTGTTCACCATTGTTTTGACAAAGACACTATTTTTAAAAACATTTTTATAATCGAAAAAATCTCCTTTTTCCTTTTTATATTCCTCTAAATCAAAGTTAATATCTGGGGTTAATAAGCTCCATACTTTGTCAACACTATCAACTAATATTTCTTTATGAGTTGTTACATATTCTTTTGGATCATTCAATATCTGTTGGCCAATCTCATCTTCATTCAAGATGGTTTTTATTACGTTAGTAAAAAAGAAAATTGAAAGTCCATAATTTCTAATTTGAGGATTATCAAGTAGATTGGAATTTTGTTGAATTCGCGAGTAAATTAGATATGCCAAATAAATTTTTTCAGCATTGATGTTTCGAGAAAAAATTGCAGTATACTCATCCCCAAAAAGATTTTGTTTTAAATGAGTATTATGTGGCTTATCTCTATAGAAAGCCGTAATCAATTGAGCAGCAAAGTCTTTATCGATTACAGTACTAAATGCTCTTGTATCTTCACCTCTTTTTCTATTGTAAATCACATCTTCTGCAAACAATTCTTGAAACTCTTTTTGCAAAGATTTTTGAACGGAATCATTCGATCTTAAGTCTTTTATTGAAATAGAATTTTGATTATTAGCATAAAATGTAATGTCTTTGACCAGCGTTGATTCTGGATTTAATTGAATGACTTTTACTAATAATGATAGATTCTTGGTTAAATGCGATTTGTTTTCGAAAAGAGTCAACATAGATTGACAACCATTAATAACGGCATAATTTCCAATTGTGATTTTGTCATCCTTTGGTTTTTCTTCGAGAGTTTCACATATTATTGTGATACCATTATGGTACAGGAAGAAATTTGAATGTTCAGTTGCATCAGTAATACTGTTTTTGATAGATTTGTTAACACGAGTTTTGCCAACGCCGTATCGGACATTTTTATAGAATAGAGTTCTATCTTGAATCCCCTCAAGTTTTACAAGTTCTTTTGCTGGAATTGAATAAACTCGAGCTTTTATTCCAGTCGCAAGATTATATTCAATAGAACTTTTGTTAGAAAGGAACAAATCCTTTTTAGGGAATTTGATTTCTGTATCTGAAAAAAATGTATACTTCTCCAATAGGTCATTACAATCCCATGATTCCAAATTATCTGTCACGCTAATAAATTCTTGTGCGTGAACATTAAAGTTCTTATTAGTAATAAAAACCAATATTTTACTGTAATGTGTCTTTTCAATTAGATTAAAACCATTTACGAGTGCTTTGAGTTCTTTACTTGCGGTACTATCTAAAAGTCTCGAAATAGATTCCACATCAGTAAACCATTCTTTTGCACCCACAAAATTTCTTAAATCATTATCTCCTTGTTGTTGAAAATCTACCGGAGAATATTTACTTTGAATGAGGTATATCTTTTCTTCTTCATCATCAACAAATATCCCATCAATTCCTTTGTCATTTACTTGATCACAGACACAATCAATTGCATCTTGTCTATCAATCCTGAAAAAATTTTCAAGAAACCATATTATGAATGCCGAAGAATCTGCTCTACCGCTTTGATAATTCGAGATTTCGGATTTTAATTTTTCGAAAAAGAATTCTAATGTCATAGTGATTTTTGTTTGTTATGATTGCCTGTAACTTATTTATACCCCTGATTAGTTTCAACTTTTCCCGACTTATACTCCAAAATAAGATGGATATACCTGATAATTCAAAAAGCTTCAAAACAAATATATTGTTTTTTTTGTATCATCAAACGGAAAACGAATTTGTTAGCTGTTTTTTGATGAGGTTTTTGGAAAAACTTTTGTGTCGCGTTTCTTTTGTGTTGGAACAATTCCTGCGGGCATTTCAACCCGAATGATTCATTCCGGTGCGTTTCATTGTTTTTCTGGGCACATTTTCCGCCAACAATCGCCGTCAGTTGGATTTCCTTGTTTACTTTTGTCGAAAATTGAGACGATTATGGCATTTGATATAGCAGTAATTGGTGGCGGAATTGTTGGGGCGGCTACGTTTTATAAGCTTCAACTTCGTTTTCCACACTTGAATTTGGTGTTGATCGAAAAGGAAAATATGCTGGCAGATCATCAAACCGGACACAATTCAGGGGTGATTCACTCAGGATTGTATTACACACCAGGTTCGTTGAAAGCCAAAAACTGTGTTGCAGGTCGCCACGAATTGGTTGCTTTTGCCCGTGAACACAAGGTGGCACACGATGTCTGCGGAAAAGTAGTCGTAGCTACCAACGAATCGGAATTGCCTTTCATGGAGAAAATTTTCCAAAATGGCTTGGCAAACAACACCGAGGGAATTGAAAAAATCAATGCGGATCAAATCCGTGATCACGAACCGTTTGTCAAAGGAATTGCTGGAATTTGGGTTCCGTGTACTGGAATCATCGATTTTCGTGGTGCGACAGCCAAAATGGTTGAAATTGCTCTTTCGATGAATGAAAATTCCCAATTGAAGTTACAACACGAAGTAATCGCCATTGAAAAAGGGGAAACGATTTCGAAAGTGGTCACTAACAAAGGGACTATCGAAGCCAAGCATTTGATTTTCTGCGCGGGATTGCAAGCAGATCGTTTGGCGCGCAAAGATGGCGTGAATTTGAAAGAACAAGTGGTTGGTTTCCGCGGAGATTACTACGAATTGACCGACGAAGCCAAACACAAAGTGAAAAACTTGATTTATCCTGTTCCGAATCCGGCGTTCCCGTTTTTGGGGGTTCATTTTACCCGCATGACAAACGGCGACATTGAATGTGGACCGAATGCGGTGTTTACATTCAAACGCGAAGGATACGGAAAAACAGATTTTTCGATGAGAGATACTTTTGATGCTTTGACCTATGGCGGAACGTGGAAATTGTTTTTCAACAACATGAAATTCGGAATCGATGAATACCGTCGTGCTTTTTCGAAGCGCTTGTTTTTAAAAACCTTGCAAGTGTTAATTCCGGATTTAAAAATGGAAGATTTGAAACCGGGTAGAGCAGGGGTACGTGCCTTGTTGCTCGGACAAGATGGCGATACGCGCGATGATTTCCGCATCGAATACCATGGAAACTCCATTCACGTATTGAACGCACCGTCACCCGCAGCAACTGCTTCTTTGGCGATTGGCGGTCAAATTGCTGACGAAGCCGAAAAACATTTTATGTTAAAATAATCGCAAACAAAATAATTGATTGAAT
>CAYRMV010000044.1:0-22991 GCA_964425255.1 uncultured Flavobacteriales bacterium | reverse complement strand
GGACAAATGGTGGACACCGAATTAAATAAGTGTTAAAATAATTATGCGCGCATAATTAAATTTAAATTGAAAGTATGAAATCGTTTAAATTGATGTTAGAGTCAATGTTTAGTTTAGACTTCAATCTATATTTTGCTTTTTCCACAGCAGCGATGGAAACAAAAAGCAAAGCAGCAATTTCTTTATTGGAAAGATTCAATCGAATATAGGTGATTAACTGGCGCTCGTTTTCGGTCAGAGGAATCCCGAGTGATTTTAAGGAATCAATAAATTGAGGGTTTAATTGAGCAAATAATTCATCAAATTCTTCGTAGCTTTTTAGGATATTTAGATTTTGTTTCAGTTCGTTGGTTAAGGCATTGAGTTGACTTGCTTGTTCGGCATTTAGGTTTCCTACGCGGATGAATTGTTTCATCCCATCTAAAAACTGAGAAAAAAGTTCATTTTTACTTGATAAAGATTTAGCATAATTAATCACTTCTCGTTCTCGAGCGTCGAGTTCAATTTGAAGTTGTTTTTTTTCGAGCGAAATGATTTTTAGTTGTTGTTCGATGATTTCTTTCTTGCGTTCTTCTTGTCGAATTACCGCATTGATTCTAGCTTCTAATTCAACAGCTTCAATCGGTTTTCTTAAAAAATCATGCGCGCCAAGTTGTAAAGATTGCCGAAGAGAACGGGTATCCGTCATGATTCCGGTGAACATAATGACTGGAATTTCTTTGGTTGCTGAATTTGATTTAAGACGAGATAAAACTTCAATTCCGTTCATTTCGGGCATTTGCCAATCCAAGATAATCACATTGGGTATTTCGTGAAAGGCAATTTCAAGACCAACTTTACCGGATGGAGCAGAGTAAATCACAAATTGATCATTCGCTTCTAGAAAACGAACCAGTAATTGACGGTTTTGTGCATCGTCATCGATGATTAAAAGTGTATACTTTTTGTTTTCCATCACGGATTCAATTTATCTAAAAGTAAGTCAAATAATTCGGAATTGCCATCGTGAACGGATTTTTCAACGGCATCACGCCAAAGTTTGACATCTTTTTCAAGAGGAATTTCTACTGTTTTAAGGAATTGACGGATTTGTGAAACTTGGTAAAATTTATACGAACGAATGGGCCATAATTTTTCTTTCCAAGGTTGAGATAACTGAATTTCAGCTACTAATTTTTCATAAGTCAGTTGAGCACTTTCAATTGTCTCAGCTAAAGGGAGACGCAATTGTATCGAAGCACCACCGAATTCACCTCCGTTTTCAATGTACATTTTCCATCCACTGATTTTGATTAATTCTTTGCATAAAATCAAACCTAAACCAGTACTTATTTCATTCAAATTAGCATCTCGTTGATTGAAATAGCGAATTACTTCCACTGGAAAACCTTTGCCTGAATCTTGAAAACGAAGCGTGACAAATTGTGAATCTACATTCATAATATCAATTTTTACCGTTCCGTTTTTCAATACGGCAGAAATGGAATTACTGATAATGTTTCGGAGTAGGGTTTGAAGAAAATTTGGGTCGACATGAACAAAATACGTTTCATTTGTATTGATAATTTCAATGTTTCGTAATTGAATTTCGGGTAAGTAGAAGGAAACAACTTTGTTGATGTTTTCATTTAAATCGATAGCAACTGGAAGGTAAATGTGTTGATTCGTTTCCATTTTTGACCACTGAAGAAGACGTTCAAACAAACTGATTGTTTCACGGAGTGTATTTTCAACGGGTTGAATAAGTGATTTGTCTTCTAACATACGTTTCGCAATGGCAATTTCGACTGACATACGGTTGAGTGGATTGCGTAAATCATGTGCAATGATGGAGAAAAGTTTGTCTTTGATTTGATTCGAACGTTCGAGTTGACCTGATTTTACAGAGATTATATCATTACTTTCGCGCAGTTGATCGTAAAGTTCTTTTAATGCACGTTGGTTTTTTCGCACTTTTAGGAATAGAAACAAAATGATGGTGAAAGAGATGACAAAAACTGAACTGATAAAAATAGCTAAATTACGTTGGAGTTTTTCTTTTTCCTTCAGCGCTTCAACTTGATCGATTTTTTGTCTCGCTTGTTGCAATTTTAAATCACTTTCATACGTTGCCGAAAGTGTTCGCATGAATTGAAGTTCAGAACTGTTGTTTCGTTCATCGATTAATTCATCAATTGCTAACATTTTTAATAAATATTCATTGGCTTTTTTGTGGTTGTTCAGTTTCGATTCGATTGTGCTCAATTGTTTGTACACATACGAAAGTTCGACTAACAAGCTATCTTTTTCCACTTTAAGCAGTAAGTTTTCATATTCTTTTCGTGCCAAATCTACTTTGTTCGCATCCAGGTAAATGTTTGCTTTGTAATAGATTGCAGTGAAAAAATCAACTTGAAGTTTGATTTTTAATGCCAGTTTAATGGCCAAATTAATTTCATTTAATGCTTTATCAAATTGCTTTCTTTCTTTGTAAATTTGGGACTGTACTAAATGAATTTCGTAGGGAATAGTATTTAATTGAATGTCATTTTTTCCAAGGTGATAATAGGTTTTTTTTGCTGTATTCAATGCGATTTCAGCAGAATCTGCTTGGTGAAGTTTGGTCCAAGATAATGCTACCATAACCTGCGAAAAAGACGCCATTTTAGGGTTTTCTAGTTTCATTCGGATAGTTGAAGTCTGATGAAAACCAGATATTGCATCTTTGAAGTTATTTTGTTCAAAATCAATCAATGCATAATTCAAATAAATGACAGAAAGTGCATAAATCTCTTTGTGTTTGAGAGCAATTTTTTGTGCTTTAGAATAGAACTCTTCTGCGCGCACATAATCACGTTCGGAAAAGAATACATTCCCTAGATCCACCAAAATCCAGAGCATGTTTTTGTCGTTTCCTAAACTTGCTAAGTCTTTGTATTCTAAATATGTATTTTCGAATAGTTTGTTTTGGCTTTTTGAATTTAAGTAGAATTGCCTCGCGATAGAATGGGCATGAACCCGGTATTTTGTTTCTTCATTGACGATTTTTGTGGTCAACTTATCGACCCATTTTTCATTGAGAAAGGGAGCATATGTTAAAAAATCGGAAGAGATTTTTTGAAGACTTGAGAGTAAATTGGTGGTGTCGTTTTGATAAATGTAGGAATTAATAGTTTGAAAATAGGGCATTTGTTTTTGGTCGAGTTTCTGTTGACTAAGAACAGGAACAGCGACAAGTAAAAACAGGAAAATAAGCCGGATTTTCATTCTGTGACTTTGACTTTGAGAGGGAATCTTACTATGCTTTTGACGAATCAAAAGTAATGTATTCTAGTACAACTTACTAATTTCTTTTTCTTGAATTTGAAAAAGTGAATATTATTGGGTTGATTTTTCAGTTGAATCCAAGTTTTTTGGGAGTAAAATTTCGACACAAGCCCCTTTTTTGTCGCAATTGTAAATTCGAATTGGCCATTGATTCATTTGCGCTAATTCTTTGCAAATAACAAGACCAAGTCCACTACTTACGGAAGCGAGGTCAATGTCAGGGTCATTGAAATAGGCAATCATATCTGTTTGAAATCCATTACCATTATCACAAAATGTCAAGGTAATTTCATTTTTTTCTTCTTTGGTTGATACAATAACATTACCGCCTCCTCTGAGAATAGTTAGAAGATTGCTGTATATATTTCGTATAAGGGTTTTCAAGAAGTTTGGATCAACAAAAACACGAACTTCTTTGGAAGGAAATTCAATTAGAATGTGTTTTCGTTCCATTTCGGGAGCATAAAAATCGTACACTTCTTTGAGTAAATGAATCAAATCAGTAGGGTATGGGTGGATTCGAGCAGATTGATGTTGGGTTTTTGACCAATTCAATAATTGTTCCAACAAAGCGGTTGTTTCACTTAGTGTTTTTTCAACTGAATCGAGTTCAACGGGGTCTTTCAGGGTTCGTTTTGCCATGGTCAATTCCACTTTCATGCGGTTGAGCGGATTTCGAAGGTCGTGACCAATGATAGAAATCAAGCGATTTTTGATTTGATTACTCAACTCCAATTGTTCTGATTTCACATTTAGTAAATCATTTGCTTGCGTTAAGTTGCGATTTAGTTTGTTGGTATATCTTCTAGCTTTTCGAACGCGTAAATACAGTTGGTACATAACAGCAAAAGCAACAAAAACGGTGGTGATTAGGCCAATAATGAAATAGGATCTTCTTTTTACGTTTTCATTTTCAAGATTAAGTAAATGAATAGCTTGTTTGGATTTTTCTAATTCGGTGTCTTTCTTGTAAATTCCTTCGATTGCAGCAAGTGCATTTAATTCTAAGTTTGCCGATTGTTGAATGAGTGAGTCGATGTATTTTTGTTTGATTTGCAGTGTTGCAAATGCTTCTTTGTGTTTGTTTTGTTCAGCATAAATAGTTGATCGAATATCATAAATTGTGATTAAATCTTCAAATTGTTTTTTGGTCGTAAACAAAGAAAGTGTTTGCGTAAATAGGGTATTTGCATGTTCGAATTTTTTACAGCGATGCGCCATTTCTAGTTCTAACATGTACGATTCAAGTACGAGGTTTTCTAATCCCAAATCAAGTGCTTTTTGTCTTCCTTTTTTAATTTCGCTGAAAGCGTCATTAATTTTTCTTGTACGTTCTAGGTATTTAGCCCAACTAAAATGTTTTAAAATTGAATATTCAACAAGAAGTTTGGTTTCATCACCCAAATCTGTATAAATAGTTTCTGCCTTTTTGAGTAAAGATAAACAGGAATCTAATTGATTCATTGCTAGTCGAGAATCGGCTTCTTTTAAAACGGTGAAAGAGGCAAATTTTGGATTTCCTTTCGGGTCTTCTATACGAAGCTTAGTAGCTTTTTGTAGAAATTGAATTGATTTTTGGTAGTTTTTTTCTTTGTACCAGCACAATCCATAATTCATGTAAACAACACTCAGGGCGTAGTCATGTTTGTTTTTTTGAGCGATTTTTTCGGCTTCTGCGTAAAATGATCTTGCACGATCAAAATTGGATTCCTCGTAAAATAGATTTCCAATGTTGATGAGAATCCAAGTTAGTTGCGTTGTGTTTTCGGAGCGTAAAAGTGTTTGATACTGTTTGTATGTATTTACAAAATAAGCATTTCGATTGTTAACACTGATGTAATGTTGTCGCAGCAAAGAATAAACAAAAGTTTGGTATAGGGGTGGCAATTCTCTCTGATTATATTGTTTCATTTTCTCTTCCAAATGAAGAAGTTTTTCAACGGGAAGGTTTTTTTTGTGATTGATAAAATCAGCATTTATATGTCTTAATGCAAAATAAAGTTGGTTTGTATCCTGTTTATCAAGGAATGTTTGAATGATTTTTTTAGGGGAATTCTTAAATTTCCATTCCGTGTTTTCTTGAGAAAAGAAGAAACTGCTCACAAAAAGTGAGACAATCATTAATAGATGGCGTATCGAATGAATGTGAGTAATTGGCATTGTTTCAATTAGAACAAATGTAAGTGATTCCGATGTAGTTCGCAACAGTTTCGGAATAATTTATCATTTTGTTAAAAAAAGCATTAAATTGATTTACTAAAACTGTAGAGTGAAAAAATCAAAAAAAGGATGATTTAAAGCCCGAATTTTGCCTTAGCTTTGTTAACATGTCAAAAAATCAACGTCTTTTAGGGTCCCTTTTTGTGTTATTTGGTGCCGCATTTTATGGGTTGTTAGCAACTGTTGTCAAATTAGCTTATCACGCAGGTTTTAACAGAGAGGAAGTTGTTTTTTCTCAATTTGCTTGTGGGTTTATAGGTTTGTTATTACTTTCCATTTTAACAAAAATGCGATCAAAAAAAACGCAAGTGGTTTCCAAACCAAATAAACGCGTGATTTTTCAATTGCTTTTATCAGGTACTACTTTGGGTTTTACAGGTTTGTTTTATTATACTTCAATTCAAACGGTGCCAGTGTCTTTAGGTATTGTGTTGCTGATGCAATCGGTTTGGATGGGTGTTTTAGTGGATTGGCTTTTATTTAAAATAAAACCCAGTTTTCAAAAGTCTTTGGCGGTTGTTTTGGTTTTATTAGGAACTGTACTGGCAACGAATGTGTTGGCAAGTAAAGAAACGGTTTCTTGGATTGGGATTGGTTGGGGGATGTTGGCAGCACTTTCGTATACAGGGACCATGTTCGCGAGTTCACGAGTAGGAAATCAATTGCATCCAATTTATAAGACAACTTGGTTGTTGTTTGGCGGTTTTATGGTTGTTTTAGCTGTATCTTTTCCCGTTTTGTTGGATACTTTTAATTGGTCAATTTTTCTCAATTATGGACCGTTTTTAGCTTTGTTTGGAACCATTTTACCACCCATTTTATTTGCTTATGGAATGCCAAAAACAGGAATTGGATTGGGTTCTATTTTGTCCGCAGTCGAAATTCCTGTATCAGTTGGAATGGCATTTTTGTTCTTAGGAGAAAAGTTGGTTTTTCTCCAGTGGACTGGTATTTTGTTGATTTTGTTTTCTGTTATCTGGATGAATATCCCATCGAAAAAGTGAAATAATACTCTCTTGTCAAACTACAATTTGAGATATAAAAGAGATTAATCTTCTTTTTTAACTACTTTTTGTTGAATTGTCCAGCCAACAATGGATGCGCGCTGTTTGGCCATTTCTGCTTTTTCTCCTTCAAATAATTGATCGACTGTTTGGTGGAAAAGAGCTAGCCATTGTTTGAAATGTTCTTCTTTCAGTGGCATATTCATGTGTTTGTCCGTGACATTGGTGGTGTAACCGGGTTCGTCAAGTAAAACAAAACTCCAAAAATGAATCATTTTAGGCATGTGTGCGTCGAAATTAAGTCGCTTAAATAAAGGTGCAAGCAATTCATCTTTCAAAACTTGGTCATAGAATGTATTGACTAATAGTTCAATGTCGGCTTTTTCTGTAATTTGTTTCATTTGTATTGTAGTATTTTCAACTTGTTTTACATTTTTTCGTCGGAGTTTTTGAGAAAAGGATCATTCTTTGAACCATGAGGAGTACATGACATAATTGTTTGCAATTCGTTGTACTTCTCCTTCGAACAATTCAGGGCTCAAAGTTTTGACTTTTTTTGCTGGAATTCCTGCGTAAACACTCCATGCTTCTACGCGTGTGTTTTCGAGTAAAACAGCTCCCGCAGCTATGATACAATTGGATTCGATGTAACAATTGTCCATAACAATCGCTCCCATACCAATTAATACATTGTCTTCAACTGTACAGCCATGAACAAGTGCGTTGTGACCAATCGAGACATTGTTTCCGAGTACCGTTTTGGTTTTTTCATACGTGCAATGAATCACAGCACCATCTTGTACGTTCACTTTGTTTCCCATACGGATGGAATTTACATCACCACGCACAACAGCGTTGAACCAAATTGAACATTCATTTCCGGTGATTACATCGCCCACGACAGTTGCATTTTCAGCTAACCAACAATCGGAGCCAAACTCGGGAGTAAATCCACGACAAGGTTTTATAAGTGCCATAATTTGTTTTAGTACAAAAATAGGCATTCTCTACAAGTCAATTGTGTCTAAACAAAAGGAAAATTTTCTATTTAAAAAGGGTATTTAAAACAAACTAGACTTACAAAGCAGCCATGACGCACAAAGCATCCAAATGAGGAGAGGGACTACCGCCTTTTTCTTCTAAGGTAATTGCGAAAGCTTGGCTGTTTTCGATTTTTTTCATGGACACCAAATTTTGTTTGGCTGTTTGATCAAACACCCCCGCATCAATTGGTTTTCCGTCCATCAATGCCCAAAGTTGGTATTGTTTTCCTTCGGGAGCTTGTGGCAAACTTACATCGGAAAGTATAACTTCTTGAGAGGTTGAATTCCAAAAGACTGTTACTTCCGCTTTAGGATCTTGAAAAGTAGGAACACTTTTTAGTACCACTTTTTTTGTGGAAGGATTCACCAAGAGAGCAAGTTGTTTTTCTTTTTCTATTTTTTCTTGTTCCGTTTTTTGTTTTTCCAACTCCAAGTTCGAAAGTTGATTTTTTGTCAACTTCATGTCGCTATTGAGTTTCCATGAATAAGCTCCAAGACTTAATACAAGTGCAACACTGGCAGCGGCCATCCAAGGGTTTAACGATCGTTTAGAAGCAATAGAAATGATTTTAGCCTCTTCTTGTGCAGGAATTACTTTTTCTTCGTGTTTAGCGGTTTCCTCTGAAATTGCCGACCAAATTTTGGATTTCAATTCGGGTGCAGGAGCAACTTCAAACTGACCTGAAATCGATAGGAAAGCATCTTCAATAGAAGCTATTTCAGCTTCAATTTCAGGAAATTCCAAGCGAAGGCGATCGACTTCAAGTCGCTCTTCGTTAGAGCACATACCAAGTACGTAACTCTCTAAGATTCCGGATGCTATGTAATTTTCTAGATTCACGATTTCAATTCTCTTTCTTGTAACAACATTCTTAATTCTTGCAAAGCAGACCTTGTCCTTGTTTTAACAGTCCCAAGAGGGATGTTAAACTCATCGGAAAAATCCTGTTGCGTATAACCAAGGATGTATATATACTGAATGACCTTCTGAAATTCGGGTTTTAAAGAAGCAATTGTTTCTTTCAATCCAATTTGATCTGTCGACATTTGCATATCCACCTGGTTATGGATATCTACGACACGATCTTCCATTTGGATTTGATACTTGACATGTTTGGATCGATTGGAGTCAATTGCTGCATTTCGAACAATGTTTAACATCCACGTAAACAAAGTTCCTTTGCCCGTTTGATAGCTATCAATGTTTTTCCAAATTTTAATAAAAGAATCTTGTAAAACATCACTTGCTCGATCTGGATCTTGAACAATTCGAAGAATAATACCATTCAATGCAGCAGCGTAATTGTCGTATAAGTACGAAAAACCGGCTTCGTTCTTCTCTTGAAGTAATTTCAGTAATTCGTCTTCTGCTATTTTTTTTCTATCTGGCATCGGGACAAAACTAATCTAGGAAAATGGATTATCCAAATTTTTAAGTCATTTATTCGTTAGGAAATATTCATTCAACAGGCATGTTTGGTAAATGGTTCATTTTGTTGTAGTTAAAAGGGTATAATTCGGATGGTTTTTCACACAAAATTAACTGATCAAAAAGTGTGTATATCGACTGGGTTGTGTATTAAAATAGGGTTCTTTTACTATTTCGATTCACAATTAAGCGTAAAAAGGGAATAAAAAAAAGATAAATTGTACCTTTGGTCGCAAATTGCATCAATATGTACGGAAAAATACAAGAACATTTATCTTCTGAATTAAATTCAATTCAAGAAGCAGGAATTTTCAAACGCGAACGAGTTATCATCACGCCACAAGGTGCCAACGTAAAAGTGAATTCAGGTCAAGATGTTGTTATCATGTGTGCGAACAATTACTTGGGATTATCTTCACATCCTGAAGTGATTCAAGCAGCAAAAGACACCTTAGACACCCATGGTTTTGGAATGTCTTCTGTTCGTTTTATTTGTGGTACTCAGGATATACACAAAACCTTAGAACAAAAGATTGCGGATTTTTATGGTACAGAAGATTCGATTTTATATGCGGCTGCTTTTGATGCAAATGGAGGAGTTTTTGAACCTTTGTTTACAGAAGAAGATGCGATTATTTCGGATGAATTGAATCACGCATCAATCATCGATGGAATTCGTTTGTGCAAGGCAGCTCGTTACCGTTACAAGCATAGCGATATGGCTGACTTGGAAGAGCAATTGATAAAAGCACAAGCTCAACGTTTCCGAATTATTGTTACCGATGGTGTTTTTTCCATGGACGGCGATATTGCTAAACTAGATCAAATTTGTGATTTAGCTGATAAATACGATGCTTTGGTAATGACAGACGAATGTCATTCAGCTGGTTTTATCGGAAAAACAGGTCGTGGTGTTCCAGAATATTGCGATGTAATGGGGCGTGTAGACATTATCACGGGAACCTTAGGAAAAGCTTTAGGTGGAGCCATGGGAGGATACACAACTGGTAAAAAAGAAATCATAGAAATTCTTCGTCAACGTTCACGACCTTATTTATTTTCAAATTCGTTGGCACCATCAATCGTTGGGGCTGCAAACAAAGTGTTTGAAATATTAAGTTCTACAACGGAATTACGTGACCGATTAGAAGAAAATACGAAATACTTCAAAGAAAAAATCCTTGCAGCTGGTTTTGATATCAAAGCAGGGGATTCTCCAATTGTTCCTATTATGTTGTATGATGCAGCATTGTCGCAACAATTTGCGGATAAATTATTGCAAGAAGGTGTTTATGCAATTGGTTTCTTTTATCCTGTGGTAGCAAAAGGTCAAGCTCGCATTCGAACACAAATTTCCGCTGCACATTCACGCGAAGATTTGGACAAAGCGATCTCCGCATTTATCAAAGTTGGGAGAGAGCTTAAAGTCATTTCATAAGTGAACGTTTGGATGAAATATCTGTTGATTCTCGGAATACTGACTGGCTTTTCAATCAGTATTCTGGGATTTGCTTCGGGTACTTACATCAGTGCAGAAGAGGAAATGGTGGAAATTCCAATGTCTTTGTTGGAGGAAAATCGAACCAAATTGTTTTTATCTGTGGAACCACGGTTTGACTTTTACTATGACTTTGATTTTCATCTTTCTGTATTATCAAAACAATTCAATTTACTACTTTCTGAACAAAATAACCGCAAAATACCACTGATCGATATTCCGTATCCACCTCCCGAAGGATAGTATATTCTGAACACTTAGTGTTCCATTTTTTATACTATTAACTTTGAGAAATTACCATGAAATCATTTTTTTCCAATTGGCGGAGTGATGCATCCGCTAGTTTGGTCGTATTTTTAGTTGCTCTTCCACTTTGTTTGGGAATTGCATTAGCATCTACAAATGTTTTGGGGAAGCCCAATTTATTTGCCGGAATTATTGCCGGTGTTGTTGGTGGAGTAGTAGTTGGGATCTTTAGTGGGTCACGACTTGGCGTCTCTGGACCTGCAGCAGGACTTATTACCATAGTTGCTTCAGCCATTGCCACTTTGGGGAGTTTTGAAGCCTTTTTAATGGCAGTTGTACTATCTGGAGCTATTCAGGTTTTGGCTGGTTTTTTCAAAGCAGGAGTTTTGGGAAATTATTTTCCATCATCTGTGATTAAAGGAATGTTAGCGGCGATTGGTTTAACCTTAATTTTAAAAGAAATCCCTCACTTGGTTGGTTATGATAAAGATTTCATGGGAGACGAAGCCTTTTTTCAACCTGATGGGCAAAACACATTTTCAGAAATTCTTGTGGCGCTAAATAAAATTAGTTTTGGTGCCGTAATTATTGGATTTGTGTCTTTGGCGATTCTAATTTTGTTCGATCGTCCATTTATGAAGCGAATAAGTCTGTTTCGAATTTTACCCGGAGCCTTATTTGTTGTTGTTGCAGGTGTTTTTATGAATCAGGCATTTGTTTGGTATGCACCTGATTTAGCTCAAAAAGGAGCGCATTTAGTCAATTTGCCAGTTGCAACCAATTGGAGTGATTTCTCTTCCTTTTTTACTTTTCCTGATTTCGCTGCATTGGGCAATTATAAGGTATATACGGTTGCATTGACAATAGCATTGGTTGGAAGTCTCGAATCTTTGTTGAGTGTTGAAGCAACAGATAAATTGGATCCAGACAAACATCAAACTCCAACAAATCAAGAGTTGAAAGCTCAAGGAATCGGTAATATGGTTTCTGGGTTTTTAGGCGGTTTACCGATTACACAAGTAATTGTTCGAAGTTCAGCTAATATCAATTCAGGTGGAAAAAGCAAACTTTCGACCATTTTACATGGCGTTTTGTTGTTGGTATGCGCCGTTTTTATCCCTGGAATATTGAATAAAATTCCTTTAGCAACGTTGGCAGCGATTTTGCTTTTAGTGGGATATAAATTATCCAATGTAAAACTATACAAAGGAATGTTTCAACTTGGCTGGGATCAGTTTTTACCTTTTATAGCAACGATAATTGGCGTTTTATTAACCGATTTATTGATAGGGATTACGATTGGAATTGGCTTTTCAGTTTTTTACATTTTGAAAAGAAATTACAAGAATAACTTTACTCAAACTGTTTCGGAAGAAAATGGGGCAAAAATTATATATTTGACCTTATCAGAAGAAGTGACTTTTTTAAACAAAGCGAGTATTTTAGAAAGTTTACGTGAAATTCCTTCTAATACACGTGTCGTTTTGGATGGTACAGCTTGCGAATCTATTGATTACGATGTGTTAGAAGTCATTCAGGAATTCAAAGACTTTCAAAGTAAAGAACGTCAAATCAAAGTAGAAACAATCAACATCCGACCAGTTAAAGTAGTTGGCGGACATTAAAAACGAATTGAAATGGAAAAGTTTTATAAGCAACTTTTAGAAAACAACAAAAAATGGGTCGAATCTAAATTGGCTCAAGACAAAGATTTTTTTAATCGATTAGCAGAAGGTCAAGCGCCTCCCGTACTTTGGATTGGATGTGCAGATAGCCGTGTTCCAGCAAATGAAATTATTGGTGCTCAGCCGGGTGAAGTTTTTGTTCACCGTAACATTGCAAACATGGTTGTCCATTCCGATATGAATATGTTGAGTGTGTTGGATTATGCGGTGAATGTTCTGAAAGTAAAACACGTGATTGTTTGCGGACATTATGGTTGTGGTGGTGTGAAAGCGGCCATGGGAAATCAGCACATTGGTTTAATTGATAACTGGATTCGCCATATCAAAAATGTTTATCGTTTGCATGCGGATAACTTGAATGCCATTGAAGATGAAAAGGAGCGTTTTGATCGCTTTGTAGAAATCAATGTGTATGAACAAGTGTATGATTTGGCTAAAACATCGATCATTCAAGGTGCATGGAGCAACGGACAAGAATTGATGGTGCACGGTTGGGTGTATGGTGTACACAACGGTATTGTCAAAGATTTGAATGTTACACTTTCTAGCAATGAGAAGTTGGCAGAAGTATATCAATTAGACATGTAATACTTTATGTTGTTTTATATCGAACAACTAAGAGATTTGCTTTCTCCTCTTTCTAATTCAGAAAGGGGAGAGGCGATGTCTGCTTACATGAAAAACAAATTTCCTTTTTTGGGAATTGCTGCACCTGATCGAAAATCACACATTAAACCTTGGATTCAGCAACTAAACAAAGAAGTTTCTCCAGAAAATAGAAGCGAACTTATTCGTGAACTTTGGGCTTTGGAGGAACGCGAATACCAGTACTGTGCGATTGATTGGATGTTGACTTGGAAAAAGAATTCATGGCAGAAAGAAGACATCGAATTGCTACAATGGATCATCACGCAAAAATCATGGTGGGACACAGTTGATCTAATTGCAAGTCATAGTTTGGGAACGTATTTTCGCCTTTTTCCAAATCAAATAATACCTGTTTTGGACCGATGGGATGAAGATGATTCTTTTTGGTTACACAGAAGTGGGATTATTTTCCAGTTAAAATACAAAGAACATACTGATCTAGCACTTTTATATCAGCAAATTGAAAAACACCGATTCAACAAAGAATTTTTTATTCAAAAAGCGATCGGTTGGTCCTTGAGACAAATCAGTTTAACTCAATCAGACTGGGTTAAAAATACCGTTGAAACCCTTGGGTTAGTTGGTCTAGCCAAAAAAGAAGCACTTCGGAAAATGGTTGATTAGGTAAACTTAAAAGCGAAAAGGTGATTTTCAATATCCCTTTTTTATTTTTGCATTTATAAATAAAGAATATGTTTTTGATCGGATTAATTTTAACGCTTTTTTCGCTCCTTTTTTTTGGTAAAATCAATGAAATGGCGATGGATTTTGGTTTTTCATGGACATTCTCTAAGCTTTTGCCTTATCTATTATTGATTTTTTCTGGCTTTTTATTGGCATTTTCTTCCTTGCTTCGTTGGAAAGTATTGCTGCGTGTTTTACCGATGAATCGTACGTTGCGAAGAGTTTTACGCATTGTTATCGTGTTGATTCCTTTTGGGGTTGGTTTTGTTCTTCATCCAATTTATGAAGGGGATTTTAGTAAAAATGGAGAGGTAGTTTCCACAACGAAGAATTATCGTGATTTTCCAAAAAATGGTCTTGTCATGTTAGCTATTCCGAATTGTCCGTATTGTTTGGAAGGTTTATATACGATGAAAAAAATGAAAAAGCGTAATCCGGATTTAAAATTGGAGATGCTTGTTTGCACATCGGATGCTTCCTTACTGACACTTTACAAAGAAGTTTCGGCGGGTGAAATCAAGATAAAAAACACCCAAAATCCAGATGAGTATGCTTTACTTGCTGACGGTCGCTTCCCAACGTTTATTCAAGTCGAAAATCGTAAACCGACATACCGCTGGTCAAACGATCAATTTGGTGCTCCAGCGCGTGATTGGGTGGAAGATCAAAAATAAGATTGCAAGAATTTAACTTTTTCTTTTTTTGTTTGTGGTTGTTTCATTGTACTTTTGCTTTGTGAAACGAATTCATGCTATCGGATTGTATTTTCTAATTGTACTGTTTTTCAGTGGTTCGATTGGAATTCAGGTCTTTGCTCATTTTTGTGAGAAGGACGGAAATTCGATTAGCCTATTCGAACCTGAACACGAATCGTGTGAGTCGGAAGCCAAACCAAGCTGTTGCCACAAAGAAGTAGTCTTGGATGATGCTTCTACTTCGTGTCAAATTCAATCCAATTGTTGCCAAGAAGAGGAACATGTGTTTTTGATTTCAGGTGATTTTTTACATCATTCCTTCGAAAAGCAACTTCTTTCAGTTTATACTATTCCAACTGTTTTTCCTGTTATTGTTCTCGAAAATAAATTGGAATTAGCCGAATTATACGAATACAAAGGCTACCAACCTCCGCCCATTTTATCCAGCGGAATGGATCACTGTATCCATTTTTCGATTTTCCGTTTATAGACAGATTCAACGTGAATACCTTGTATAAAGATACAAGGAAAGTTTATTATGTTGAAAATGTTATTCTATGAAATTAATTTTAATCACAATGAGTTTGCTGTTTAGCTTTTCGGCTTTCAGTCAACTCAAAGGAGTGGTTTACGGACACAAAGAAAAATCCAAAGAGCCACTTTTTGGTGCAAAGATTCGTTCCTTGCAAACCAATGAAGGTGTCGTGACAGATGATCACGGTCAATTCGAACTTACGCTTAGTAAAAATTTACCTGACACGCTCATTTTTTCGTCAGTTGGGTACCTCAATGATACTTTAATCGTCACAAAACAAGATCGTTTTGCGTTGATCGAAGTAAACTTGTTTTCTGATTTGTTGTTGCCTGAAGTCCTTTTTATTCATCGTAAACAAGGACATACAATTCACAAATTGAAGACACTTCACGTCGAAGAAATTGGCGAGAATGAACTAAGAAAAGCAGCCTGTTGTAATTTGTCAGAATCCTTTGAAACCAATGTTTCTGTGGATGTTAACATGACCGATGCTGTTTCTGGTGCAAAAAAAATCCAAATGATGGGTCTGGATGGTGTTTATACACAAATTCAGTTGGAAAATTTGCCGTTTATGCGCGGACTCGAAAGTGCCTACGGTTTGGGTTCGATGCCTGGAACTTGGATAGAATCGATTCAAATCACCAAAGGCGCAGGAAGTGTTGTCAATGGCTACGAATCCATGGCGGGATTAATCAATCTGGAAGTGAAAAAACCGGAAACAATTGAGCGCTTTTACTTTAATATGTACGCCAATCGGTTCGGTAGGACAGAACTCAACGTTCATGGCGGTGGAAAAGTGAATGAAAAGTGGAAATCGGCTTATTTTGCACATGCTTCTGCCATGCAAAGTGAAACGGATGAAAACAACGATGGGTTTCGGGATATTCCGAAAACACAGAATTATGCCTTTTTAAATCGTTGGCGCTATGACGGAAAACGCATGGAAGCGCAATTGGGTGTAAACGGATATTGGGAAGAGAAATTAGGCGGACAAACTGCTTTTCGTCCTCGCGAAAATTCAGGTTTATACGGCGTTCATATCCAAACCAGACACATCGATGCGTTCGCGAAAACAGGTTTCTTTTTCCCGAAAAAACCGTATCAATCCATTGGCTTTTTGTACCAAGCGAAGTACCAAGAAACCGATGCTTTGTTTGGACTTCGTCGTTTTACGGGAAGAGAAACACGCGGATATTTCAATGCGATTTACGATGGAATTATCGGGAATACCAACCATGGGATCAAAACAGGTGTAAGCTTGGTTTATGCTGATTTGTTTCAACAATTAGATTCGGTTCGTTTACCTCGCGTAGAAATTGTTCCAGGGGCGTTTGCTGAATATACGTATACTGGTTTGCGTTGGACAAGCGTGCTTGGACTTCGAGCAGATTACCACAATTTGTTTGGTTTTCAAGTCTTGCCTCGCATTCATGGTAAATACAAAATCACCGAGAAAATCGATTTCCGTTATACCGGTGGAAAAGGCTTTCGCGTTCCGAATGTCTACATCGATAATTTGTCGTTGTTGGCAACTTCGCGTACCTGGGTGGTTGATACCAAGATTCAGCCCGAAGTTTCGTGGAATATGGGCGGATCATTGGTATGGGATTTTCGCCTGTTTGAAAAAGACTGGTCTTGGGTGAGCGATTACTATTATACTTTTTTTGAAAATCAATGGATTGTGGACCGTGATCAATCGTTGACGGCGATTTACTTCCGCAATTGGTCGGGACAATCGTTTTCGCACAGCGTTCAAACGGAACTTTCCGTGAAACCGATCAAAGGATTGGAATTGCGTGCTGCATACAAGTATTTGGATGTGCGTTCGTTTTATGGCGGAAGTCTTCAACAGCAAGTCATGATTCCGAGTCACCGTGGATTTTTCAACGCGGGATACATCACACGCAACAAACGCTGGGAATTCGATGGAACGATTTCGATTTATGGAAAAAGTAGACTCCATGAAAGTTTGGACGAAACGGGAGAATTGAAACACGATCATTATTCGGCGGTCTTTGCCTTGGTGAATGCTCAGATTACGCATGTCTACAAAAAATGGGATTTTTATATTGGAGGCGAAAACATCACCAATTACAAGCAGCAAAATCCGATCATTGACGCAGCCAATCCTTTCTCTCCTCAGTTTGATGCTACCCGCGTGTGGGCGCCCATTCAAGGGGTGAATGTGTATGTAGGTGTGCGCTATAAATTGAAAAAATAATTTTCCTCCCTCGGGGGAGGATGAAGGAGGGGGATTTTGAAATAATAATTAAAATAAACACAATGAAAAATGCATTAGTATACATCGGTTTTCTGTTCCTGTTGGTGAGCATGGTAAAACCAAAACCCGTTCAAGTGGTAATCAAAACTTCGGCAGAATGCAACGACTGCAAAGTTCGCATCGAAGAGAAATTAAATTACACGAAAGGAATTGTTTTTTCCGATTTGGATTTCAAAAAGCAAGAACTGACGGTGAAATTTCGCTCGGATAAAATTACCTTGGAGCAAATCAAAAAACTTGTTTCCGAGTTGGGTTACGATGCCGATGAGGTAAAAGCCAATCCTGAAGCGCAGAAAAAACTGCCGACCTGCTGTCAACCAGGAGGAATGGGGCACGATCATTAATTAGTTGAAAAAGGGTGAATTTGGATACGATTCACCCTTTTTGTTGATTTTGTGATGTTTGTAAATTCATTTCCAGAATTTTTATTACCTTTCAGAAATAAACCTGATGTTATGTTGTTTTCAGTTAAACGCTTATTCTCTATAAAAACAGTATTGAATCTTTGTTTTGTAATCCTTTTTGTGAACATTTCATTGACCCAATCCGAATTATGGCCAACTTCTCAAGCGGATTGGTATTACACATACAGTGATGGATCCACTTTTTATGGATACGCGAATTATTCCATCGACCGAGATACGACAATTCAGGGTAAAAACTGTCAGATTTATTCTCAACTTATTCAGACTAAAAACACGGGCTTGCCATCACCTAACTTAATCACAACGACTAATTCAAAGCAGTTTGTCTTGCATCTCGAAGATAGTTTGTTGTCGATTTACAATGAACAATCCAGCGAATTTGATACTGTGATGAATTTCAAAGCGCAGGTGGGCGATTCTTGGCAAACTCATTTGTATGACACCTTTTGTTTTCCAGATTCTTATCCTGAAATTCATACCAAAGTGATAAGCAAAGAACTTGTTTCTGTGAATGGGCAAAATTTACTCCGATTTCAATTAAATCGCGAAGGTTCGGATGATTACATTCATTCATCCGATTATTTTTACCAAAAATTGGGCGATTTACAAGGGTTATTTGTTTTCAATAAACTTTGTTCACAAACCGATTTTTCAAAAGAAGTGCATCTGCGTTGCTTTTCTTCAACTGAAACAGGGAATGCTTTTAATTATACTGATTTCCCTTTAGCATGTGATGCAACTTCTACATTAAGTTTGGATGAAAAACGCAACAGTCAATCAACTATCAAGGTGGTGAATCCATCCAAATCCACTGAAATCGAGTTTGTTGGTGTTGATCCTTCGATGGTTCAAGCAATTCATTTGGTCGAAGTTGGTGGCAGAAATGTGGAGTTTACTGCTTCTCTTTCAAGTAATTCCTTGATTTTATATCCTAAAAAACCACTTGTTTCGGGAGTTTATTTTTATACAATCGAAATCGTTCAAGGAAATGGAGTAAGTGGTAAAGTGCTTGTGCAGGATTGATATGATCCAACGTTCTAATCCCTTTTTCGTTCATTGATTAATTGATTTTTTCTATGCAGTATAATTCGTTGTTTTCAGTCAGGTCGTTTTTATCGATTTTTATTCTTTGTTGTTCGTTTTTTCACCTTGAAAAAGTATGTGCACAAGAGATGTTTTCTTTCTCACTTTTTTTGGAAGACGCACAAGGAAATAAAGATACTCTTACAATTGGATATGACGATTTGGCTACTGATCAAATCGATCATTCATTTGGAGAAATCAATATTCTGAACGATATCTGGGAAAATGAGTTGGATGCTCGAATTGGAGATCGATACTATTCCATATGGAATGGGGAACCGACTTGGATCAATGAAAATTCCTACTTGACAAAAAAACAAGTATTGAAATCGTATTGTATCGACACATTTTTCTCTTCTCGCATTACGATTCAATTTCACACAACTCATTACCCGATAAAATTGAAATGGGATAAAAGTTTGTTTCAAAATCAAGCTTGTCATCAAAATTCCGTGTTTTTTGGATCGTTGAGGCGCGATTAATCGCACCTCAACTTTTTTCAATTGCCTCATGTAGATACGCTTACCCCTTTTTATGCCTTGCATTCGTATGAATCTGCAGGAAAAGAAATCGGAGCGATCCAATTTCAGTTTTACAGAACGAATTTGCTTCAAAACGCCGATTTAACTACCGAAAAGCAACGAGTTTTTCCGAATTCCTCGAATGGGGGAGTTCATATTTCTAACAACATAAAATTAGATTTCGTCCACGTTTATACGCTTGATGGATCCTTGGTTTTTCGCTCGGAAAATCCCGTTTCTAATTTTATTGATTTATCTGAATTGGAAAATGGGGTTTATTTCGTTCAATGGAATCAAACAGCTGTTGAGAAAGTGGTTTTGAATAAATAATAAATCAAATCTAAGTGAGATTTTATAGTTGAGGCGCGATTAATCGCGCCTCAACTATAAAATATAGGATCGCGCCTCAACATAAAATATAGGATCGCGCCTCAACAAAAAATATTAAATCGCGCCTCAACAAAAACATAGAATCACACCTCAACGATAAAATTTTAAATCCTGCTTTAAAGGTGACATTTGCAAGAATCTTTTCTTTCTATCAAATCACTTCTACCAAATCGTTGAGTGATTTTCTAACTTTTGCTTGAAATTGATATGTATCGTCTTCCGCTCGGTAACCTAGTGCACACACCACGGTTGCTTGTAAGCCTTTTTCTTCCAAACCAAGGATTTCTGCATACGCTTGTTTGTCATAACCTTCCATCGGGGTGGAATCGATGTGTAATTGCGCAGCGGAATGAAGTAAATGTCCCAAAGCGATGTACGCTTGTTTGGCATTCCAATTCAATACGGTTTCGGCACTCATTTCACTGATTTTTTGCTTCACAAAATTGCCGTATCCTTCTAGTTGAGCGAGTGGAATGTTTCGTCCTTCTGAGGTTCGGTTCATATATCCGTCAATTTCTTCTGCTCTCATTTCCGTGTAGGAACACAAGACCACCAAGTGAGATGCATCGGTAATTTGCGATTGGTTCCATGAATGAGCGCGCAATTTTTCACGTATTTCTTGATTTTCAATCACCAAAATTTTCAGTGGTTGCAAACCATACGAAGACGGCGTTAAGCGCAAGACCTCTAGGAGTGTTTGAAAGTCGGAATTGTTGATTTTTTTGGTTGGATCAAATTTTTTGGTTGCGTAGCGCCATTGCATGTTTTCGATGATTTGCGTGGCTGTATCTGTTTGCGTCATTTCGTTTGTACTGTTCATTTTATTACTTTGTTTGTCAGTGGAATTAGATTTCCATCGGGACTTCCATCAATAACACGTGAGCGTTTTGAATTGTTTTGAGCTGAATGTTACTTGTTTCCCAGATTCCAAATCCATCTCGGCGTTGCATTTTCTGTCCGCTAACTTCTAATTCACCGTCCAACAAAAATACATAAATTCCGTTGTTTGGATCGTGTACTTCGTAGCTTAGCTCCGTTCCAGCGTCGAGTTTCCCCATGCTGAACCATGCATTTTGATGAATCCAAACTCCCTCATCGTCTGTGTTGGGAGAGAGAATTTGCGCCAATTGATTTTTCATTTTTGCTTCATCCAATCGGAGTTGATCATAACGTGGTTCAACTTGGCGTTTGTTCGGGAAAACCCAAATTTGCAAGAAAGAACTCGTTTTATCTTCGTTGGCGTTGTATTCGCTGTGTCGAATTCCTGTTCCTGCGCTCATCACTTGGATTTCTCCTGTTCGAATCACCGTTCCATTACCCATGCTGTCTTTGTGCGCCAAGTCCCCGTCCAAGGGAATACTGATGATTTCCATGTTGTCGTGCGGATGGGTTCCAAATCCGGTACCTCCCGAAATTTTATCGTCGTTCAAAACACGAAGAGCTCCAAAATGTACGCGCTCCGGATTGTAATAACTAGCAAAACTAAATGTGTGTGAAGTGTCTAACCAACCGTGATTGGCATGTCCGCGTGTGTTTGCTGCGTGAAATACTGTTTTCATGTCTGTCAATATTGTGTGTGTGACTTATTTGAAAACAAAGTTACGAAATAAATAATTACCATGGTAGATAAGTTCATCTTAATTTTGTATTCCTATCGATCAACGTAAAATTTTCTGTTTGTGATTTGTTCCTTGTCATGACGGGAAATGATTTCCTTATTTGGTTACGTCATTTTCCGAAGTTGAGGCGCGATTAATCGCGCCTCAACTTCCATCCATAATCGCGCCTCAACTTCCAACCATAATCGCGCCTCAATTTCCGATTATAATCGCTTAATAATTTCGAATATCGCTTCTGATGACGTAGTAAGCAACTCATTCTCGCTCTGTCATCATGTCTCTAGCCCTCAACGTGGAAGGAAAAGTGAATATCAAGGTTTAAAAATTACCTGTTGTTTAACGGATAAACAACCTTTACCTCCGCATAAATACTGACTTTTCAATGAAAAGCGAAGTTTTCATCATCTCCTAATTCTCATTCTGTTTCTCGCTCTTTTTCATGAAGTTACCTCCCTAACCTTTATCGAAGAGGGAAAAATTAGAATCAACTGTAAACTTTAAACTATTTACTTATCCCTATCAACTAAGCTATCCAACTAAACTGTCAACTTATCGCTGTCCACTTTTCGTTATTAACTGTCAACTTATCCTCTAACAAACTTCCCAACTAACCAACTAATGATGACGAAAAATGTCAGCATCGTGACAAAGCTATGCTTTCGTCATCGACCCACTAAACTACTGACCAACTTTAACTACTTTGTCAATGACTTAAACACCTCTTCGAGTGATTTTTCTTCCTTGCGGATTGTTAGGGTAAGCACATTGTTTTGCTGTGCAAATTGCGCGATGGCTTTGCGGAGATCTTGGTTTCCACGAGCTTCTACCAACCAAGCCGAATCGTTTACTTTCTCTGCTTTGGTTACGCCCTGGATTTTTTGCAATTGATTGCGGGTTACTGATCCTTCAAATTCTACATAAACCACTTGGTGATCTTCTTCGTATTGCAGTTCAGAAGCTTTGTTGTCGGCCACCACGTTACCGCGTTTGATGATGATGACACGGTCGCAAATGGCTTCCACTTCTTGCATGATATGCGTAGAAAGCATCACTGTTTTCGATTTACCAATTTGTTTGATCAATTCTCGGATTTCTACCAATTGGTTGGGATCCAAGCCCGAAGTAGGTTCGTCCAAAATCAACACTTCTGGATCGTGGATGATTGCTTGTGCGAGTCCAACTCGTTGGCGATACCCCTTGGAAAGCATGCCGATTTTCTTGTTTTGTTCTACGTCCAAGCCTACAATGCGAATCATTTCATCCACGCGTGCTTTGAGGTTGGGAATTTTATAAATTTTGCCGACAAATTCCAAGTATTCGCGTACATACATATCGAGGTAAAGCGGATTGTTTTCAGGAAGATATCCGATTTTTTGGCGTGTTTCCAACGAATCCACATCCACCGGAATGCCGCAAACTTGGATTTCTCCAGAAGTGCTCGGAATGAAACCAGTGATCATTTTCATGGTTGTCGATTTTCCGGCACCATTAGGACCTAGGAAACCGACGATTTCTCCTTTACCAACAGAAAACGAAATGTTGTTCACGGCTGCTTGTTCTCCGTAAAACTTGGTCAACTTCTTAACTTCAATCGACATGTGTGCAAAATTTATGCGAAGATACAATTTCAGCAGTAGTTTTCCGTGACTTACCAGGATATTTTGATTAAGCAGTGGGAT
>CAYRMV010000043.1:0-23169 GCA_964425255.1 uncultured Flavobacteriales bacterium | reverse complement strand
CCGATTCCGATTTTTGAATCAAAGCGTCTTCTTCTTTTTGAGTTTCCCCAACGATTTCGTCTAATTCCGCTTTTTTCGTATTCAAATCACCTTTACGCAATTCAAATTTGGTTTTTGCTTCATCCAAAATTTCTTTTTTATTCGAAATGTTGAATTTAGATTCTTTGATTCGCTTTTCGTGCAATTTAATTTCCAACGTTTGATATTCGATTTCTTTATCTAAAGATTCAAATTCGCGGTTGTTTCGCACGTTATTTTGTTGCTCTTTGTATTTTGCAATAGCCGTTTCTGCGTCTTTGATTGCATTTTTACGATCAGAAGCTTCCACTTCTAACTCTTTGATTTCGTCTTGTAATTTTTTCAAACGAGTTTCTAAACCTTCCAACTCATCTTCTAAATCCTGTACTTCCAAAGGCAATTCACCTCGAACGGTACGAATTCTATCGATCTCAGAATCAATCTTCTGCAATTCATAAAGGGCGTCTAATTTTTCCGCCACCGATACTTCCTTTTTAGTTGCTGCTCCAGCCATTTCTATAAATAATTTATAGGATTTGTATTCACCTTTGTATTAAGAACCGCAAATTTAGTAAAATTTTCGGTCAAAATACCAGTAAGTAAATTAATTGTAAACTGTTCACTCTCATAATGACCAATATCTGCCAAGATCATTTGCTTATCTGCATCAAAAAATTCGTGGTATTTTAAATCTCCTGTCAAATAAATATCGGCCTTTTGGCGCAATGCTTGACCAATCAAAAAACTACCTGCACCACCGCACAATGCAACCCGTTGAATCGGATGATCCGGTAATTCTGTGTAGCGAATACAACCACAATGAAACTGTTGCTTAACTTGCGCTAAAAAAGTCATCGCATCCATCGGTTGTGTCAATTCACCTATCATTCCACTTCCCTCCTCTTCGTCTTTGTTTTCTAAAGCAAAAACATCAAATGCCACTTCTTCATATGGATGTGCTTGCTTCATGGCGTGAATGACTGCTGATAATCGATGAACAGAAACCAAAACCTCTAAGCGAAATTCAGGTGTTTTGGATCGATTCCCGATTTTACCCTCAAAAGGATTGGCTCCTTCCATCGGTTTAAAAGAACCTATTCCTTCTGTTTCAAAAGCACATTCTTCGTAATTCCCCAATTTTCCTGCTCCTGCCTGAAAAAGCGCTCGTTCGACAATCGAAACATGGTCTTGTGGTACAAACACAACTAATTTCTTTAATGTCCCCGGATTTGGCTCTAAAATTTGTATATTATTCAAGCCCATCCTCTGAGCTATTTCTGCATTTACACCTTGAATAGCATGATCCAAGTTGGTGTGGATGGCATAAATATTTAGGTCATTTTTAATCGCTTTTAATACGATTCGCTCCACATAATTTTTCCCAGTCAGCGATTTCAATCCTTTGAAAATAATGGGATGATGTGCAACAATTAAATTGGCACCGACCTCCAAAGCTTCTTCCAAAACTTCTTCCGTACAATCCAAACAAACAAGGATTTTTTGAATCTCATCGTCGAAATTGCCCACCAGCAATCCACAATTATCAAAGGATGCTTGACTTCCCAAAGGAAATCGTTGTTCCAAAAAACGAGTAACTTCTTTAACTTTCATCATTTAATACGCTCCATTCCAACGACGCAAGAACCATTCAAGGGCAAACAAGGTCGCAATTAACAGTAAAATCCAAACATAATCCAGCAATTCACGCTGCGTCGATTCTTCAAACGTAACATCCACCAAATCAGGTCGATTTTCTAAATGTTTCCATGCTTTTTCAGCTTGATTAATCGGTGCAAACATACCATTTCCTTGTTGTGCGATCTGTCTTAAAACACCATGGTCAGCACGCGTATCCAAAGATTCTAAAGCGATCGCTTCCACGACAAACTCTCCCGATTTTTGGTAGCTTTTTCCATTGTGTTTTGTAGATGCTTTCCACTGATAAGTTCCTGCTGGAAGATTACCTAAATCAGCCGTGTAAAAATTCGATGTTGGAACAAAATCAAAACGGGATTTCCCTTTTTTAGCAGTAATTTCTAATTGAACTTCTGGTTTGGTAATTAATTCCAACGCTTCGTTGTAAAATTCAGCTTTGATTTTAATTCGTTCTGCTGTGGTGAATCTTCTTGGTGGAGTCACTCGCAACGCCGAAGTTTGCTTTTTCACAGCTAAATAAGCTGAAACTTGCTGAAAAAACGCATCGAAATTTGGAGCCGCTTTACTGCGTACAAACTCATTCATACGCCAACGCCAGATACCCTCTCCAACAAAAACACCGTATTTTCGAACATCATTTTGCCCAAAAAATAAAATGGGTTCTTTTTTCTCAATGTTCCCGATGCGTTGTTGCAACAAAACTTGATTTTTTGGACTCAATTGAATCGATCCGTAACGAGTGACAACTGGAGGATAATAATTCAATTCTTGCGTAAAATTTCCAGGAACTTCAAACAAAGCAAAACCAGGATTCATTCGCGCTTGCACTTCATCTGTCTGATTGGTATTCGTCATCGACATCCCAACTTGTAATTGATGCATAACGGTATTAGGAGTATTGGGTCCGATGAAAAACAAAACGGGGATTTTCGCTCGATCCAACAAGGCAAGCTGCTCACTTTTAAATCCATTTCCAGGTTCATGCCAAACAACTAAATCCACTTTCTGTGTGTTTTTATCCCAGTCTTCCCACAACAAAGCCTTCACCTCTGTGTTTTCATTTTTCTCCAACACCGATTTCAATGCTGACATATCGGGATGGGGAGCATTAGATAAAATCAACACTTGCTGACGTCCGTCTAACACTTCGATGTAAATTGTTTTGCTATTATTTTTGTAAGTTACCTCATTTTCTTTGTTCTCCACCACGACGGTGTAACGCTGAAAACCAACTTGCTTGGCTTCAACCAAAAATTGCACCTGTTGGAAATCATACGTCCCATTTTCGTATCGAATTGTCTTAGAGTCAATCAATTGATTATTCCAATACAAATTCACTTTCCCACCTGATTTTCCTATTTTGTGTGCTTCAACGTCCACCTCAATCGGAAATTGACTTTTTAGAAAAGCAAATTCATTGCTCATCACCTCCCGAATCAGTTGGTCTTTTTTCTGGATTGTGTCTCCCACTCCAATCGTGTAGAAAGAAGTCAAGCTGAATTTTTCAGCAGAATATAAAGGATTGACTCCCGTGTTGTAATTTCCATCACTTACCAAGACAACAGCTCCCATATTTCGGTTGTAATAGCGACTGTATAAATCATCTAGTCCACTAGCTAAATCCGTTTGCTGGCCTTTTAGTTTGATTTGATCCAAAGCTGCTAACTTCTCACCGATTTGAAACGCATCAATCTGGTATTTTTCTCCAAACCGTTGATCAAAATCGGCTTTTAGTTTGGTTAATTTCTCTTGAATTTCGGTGCTGTCTTTGTAATTTTTCAAGGAAGAAGATTCATCTACAACAAAAAGTAAAACAGGCTTTTCTGTTCGGTAAGAAATTCCTTGGTATAAAATACCTAAAAGTAAAATGAAAAGAAAAAATAATCCAACAGCACGCAACGAGAAAAGTGACCAGCGAAGCGAGCGAGGTGTATCTTTTAACCAAGTTTGTCCTTTGTAGTACCACCAAGTGATTGCTGTTGACACCAATAAAAACAGCGGAATCCACCAGGCAGTAAATTCAGTATTCCAAGTCATGTTTGAATCTTTCTTTTATTCGGTATGATGTGAAAATATTTTACGTTAATTCAACCGAAGCACGAAAATACAAAAAGGAAAAGGAAAATGTTCCTCTTTGAATCATGAAAACAAAAAAAGACGAACCAACACTCGTCTTTCTTTCCTTGTATTCGAGAAATATCTATCAAAAAAGCAACTTACTTTTTCAAATCAATTTTCTTCGCATTGATGTTTTTCAACGTATGTGAAACTCCCAAACCAAGCACTGATTTGAACTGCGTACGTGGTCCAAGGTTTCCTTTCGAATCACGAACAGCAATGTCATCATCATACAACAAATTCCATTGTAAACTAGCCGAAAACCATTTGTTTACTTTGAATGTGAAAATTGTTTCAGCATTGACATCAATATTTTGAGGATTGTTCAAATAGTTGCTAAACAATTCCAAACGCGATTTCATTTCGATATTTTTTACAATTTCTTTTTGGTAGTTCAATCTAAAATAAGAACCAAACTCATAACGAACTCGTTTGCCTGCAGTCAATACATTTCCATTGCCATCTAAAACCGCTTTTTCAACCCCAAACGCACCGGAATTCGCCAAAACTTGATCGTTAACAATGGTGATTTTACCTGAAATAGGAGACAAAAACATGTTGAAATTTTTACTCGGAACATGTTCAATTCCAAGAGATAAATTCACATAAGCTGGTGCTAAAAATGTTGAAACACGAACAGAATCATTTGGGAAAACAAAACCATCCAATGCTTGAGTTTTAAAACCGCCAATTAGGGTATAAAACCATTTTTTCTTGAACTCATACCCTACCGTTGTTGTAAGGTCAATTCGGTCGTCGGTTTTTTGTAAACCTTGCTTTTTTCCTGCATCATCAATGAATTTCAATCCACCCAATGCCATGATTAATTCATTGTTCCATTTAAAATCGCCTCGTTGATACAAAGCAGAAGCATTGATGAAACCCAACACCGATACGTTGTTTCGCCCTCCGGCAGACCAATTGACAAATGAAGTTTGAGTACCGTTCAACCCAAAGAGCGATTTGGTAGTCCAAAACGTTGTGTCGCCTGGTGATAAAATTACTTTTGTAGAATCCGATTGTGCAGAGGAATAAAACCCAACTATTAAGGATAAAACAGTGAACAGTTTATTCATTTTGTTTCATATAAATTTAAAAAAAATGATCTAAAATCTAAAACCAGTTTACTCAACTTGAAAATGAAATCAATCGACAAAAAATAAAGTTTTGTAAATGATGATTTTAAATTTCGGGTGCAAAGATAAGAAATATCGAGCTCAAATACTTACCATTTCATTCTGATTTTCCATCGAAAATTTAGTGGCTTAAGAATTATATTAAAAAATAGAAAATTGCATTTTTTTAAATAAATAATAACTTTATATCAAAATACATTAAAAACACGTTATGAGTAAAAAACTATTCGCTGAATTATTAAGTACATTTTGGTAGGTGTTTGGTGGTTGTGGAAGTGCTATTTTTGCATCACAAATTGCCGCTGACTCCAATGGACAATTGGGAATACTATCGTTAGTAGTTCCCTCGCATTTGGATTAACTATCCTGACGATGGCTTATGCTGTTGGGCACATTTCGGGAGGACATTTTAACCCCGCTGTTTCGATCGGACTTTAAGTTGGAGGAAGATTTCATGCAAAAGACCTCTTTTTCTATATCGGAGCACAGTGTTTGGAAGCAATTTTAGCAGCTTTTGCTTTGTAAGCAATCAATGGTGGTGCAGGAGATGGGTCACCGGGTTCGTTTGCTACCAATTTTTATGATTCTGCCGTATATTTTGGTAAGAGTTATTATTTAATGGCAGCATTTTTAACCGAGTTTCTTCTCAGGATGTTCTTTTTAATCATCATTTTGGGTGCAACAGATAAAATGGTTAACGGAAAATTTGCCGGAATTGCTATCGGACTTGGGTTAAAACTTATCCATCTAATTTCGATACCGATGACAAACACGTCTGTAAATCCGGCGCGCAGTTTATCCAAAGCCATTTTCGTTGGTGGTGAAACAATGTCTTAACTTTGGTTGTTTTGGCTTGCACCAATCTCAGGAGCACTAGTTGGTGGTTTGATATACAAATTTTTACTTCAATCAACTCAAAAGGACTAATAGTAAAACCCCATAAAAAAACCATGCAAATACCGATTTAGACGGTAGAAATTTCGTACATTCGTGCCACAAAATCGAAAAAAACACAAACAAAATGAATAAAGAAGTTTACATTGTTGCAGCTGTTAGAACTCCTATGGGTGCTTTTATGGGTGGTTTGTCAACAATTCCTGCTCCACAACTAGGTGCAGTAGCTATCAAAGGTGCTTTGGATCGTTCCGGATTGAATGCAGATCAAATTGATGAAGTTTTCATGGGGAATGTTTTACAAGCAGGTGTTGGACAAGCTCCTGCACGTCAAGCTGCTTTGGGGGCAGGTTTATCTAACCACGTTCCTTGTACAACTGTCAACAAAGTATGTGCTTCTGGAATGAAAGCAGTTATGTTGGGTGCTCAAACAATCATTGCGGGTGACAATCACATCGTGGTTGCTGGTGGAATGGAAAACATGAGTATGACTCCTCATTATATTGATGGAAGAAATGGAACAAAATTTGGAAATATTACCATGTTGGATGGTATCACAAAAGACGGTTTGCTAGATGTTTATAACAAAGTTCCAATGGGAAATTGCGCTGAATTGTGTGCAAAAGAACACAACATCACGCGTGAAGACCAAGATAATTTTGCAGTTACATCCTATACACGTGCTGCTGAAGCATGGAAAGCTGGGAAATTCAATGATGAAATCGTTCCAGTTAGCGTACCACAACGCAAAGGAGATGCGCTAATCATTTCGGAAGATGAGGAATATAAAAATGTATTTTTAGATAAAATTCCTGCTTTGCGTCCTGCTTTTGACAAAGATGGAACGATCACAGCTGCAAACGCATCCACATTAAATGATGGTGCTTCTGCGTTGATTTTAGCTTCGGCTGAAGCAGTTGAAAAATATGGTTTGAAACCTATTGCTAAAATTGTCAGTTATGCAGATGCTGCTCATGAGCCAGAATGGTTTACTACAGCACCTTCGAAAGCAGTTCCAATTGCATTGAAAAAAGCTAATTTAACTGTTGATCAAGTTGATTTCTGGGAATTAAACCAAGCATTTTCTGTGGTAGGAATCGCTAATACAAAAATTTTAGGTTTGGATCCTGCGAAAGTAGATGTCAATGGTGGTGCTGTTGCATTAGGTCATCCACTCGGGAACTCTGGTTCACGTATTTTGGTTACCTTAATTCATGTTTTAAAACAAAACAATGCCAAAATAGGTGGTGCTGGAATTTGTAATGGAGGCGGTGGTGCTTCTGCTATGATTTTGGAAAATATATAAGAAAAATAAATGATAGAAAACGGTTGGTGAAAGCTAACCGTTTTTTTTGGCTTCATTTTAGAAAAGTTTGGACAAAAAAAATAATCTGATTCCGCAGCGATAATGTAAACATTAAATCCTATGAAAAACTGCTGTGGAATCAGATTAAACCTAACCAAAAACTAACTATAAAACTACGAGTTCTCTACTCTCTGAATACAAAGATAAGTCAGTTTTTCTTATCGAAATCTAAAAAAATGTGAAAGTTTTACTTGAATGAGTAAACGGTTAAAAATATCATGTAAACGGTAATTAATATTATGCGTTCATATAAATAACAATTGTAAAACTGCCCAATTTATTGATTTTCGTCTAATGAAAACATGAATAAAATAAAGTCTTCCTAAAAAAATGTACCTTTGTTTTATGGGAAGTACATTCAAACAGCTCGGAATATCAAAATCCTTTGTTCAATCCTTGGATGAAGCAGGAATTCAAGAAGCAACCGAAATTCAATCATTATCCATTCCGATTTTATTAAAAAACAATACAGACTTTATTGGTCAAGCACAAACAGGAACTGGAAAAACATTGGCCTTTGGACTTCCTATATTAGAAAAAATAGATGCCGAAAATCCATTGCCTCAAGCATTGATCCTAGCTCCAACACGTGAATTGTGTCAACAAATTTCGAAGCAATTATTTAAGCTTACCAAACACACAAAAGGAATTTTTGTCACCGCTGTTTATGGTGGTGAGAATCTAGACTTACAATTGGCAAAATTAGCTAAACCAACACAAATCATTGTTGCCACACCCGGTCGTTTGTTGGATATTTTAGATCGAAAAGCAACTGAATTAAGTTGTATTCAAACCGTTGTGTTGGACGAAGCAGATGAAATGTTTGCTATGGGTTTCCGAAAAGAATTGGATCTCATTCTTCAACAAACAAATGAACAAGCATTTACATGGTTGTTTTCAGCAACAATTTCAGAGGATGTAAAAGGAATCATCGAAAAATATTTATCGGTAGAAGCCAAACACATCCAGGTAAAGAAAAAAGAATTGGTTAACAAAAATATTGAACATCAGTACTATGTTTGTCCCGATGATTTGAAATTCATTTATTTACTTGCCTTTTTAAAAACGCAACCGAAAAAAATTGGAATCATTTTTTGTAAAACGAAACAAATGGCTTCCACCCTTACCAAGCAATTAATAGCTAAAAATATTTCCGCCGATGAACTTCATGGCGATTTACAACAACGTGATCGTGATAAGGTCATGCGTAAATTCAAAAATCACCAAGTTCAATTATTGATAACGACGGATATTGCTGCAAGAGGAATCGATGTGGAAGATGTAGCATTTGTAGTTCATTATCAAATGCCCGATCAACTCGAAAATTACACACACCGAAGTGGTCGTACAGCTCGTGCAGGTAAAAAAGGAATTTCCATCGCATTTGTGCATCCGAAAGAAGTACGTCGGATCAAAATGCTTGAAAGTAAATTGGGAATCACATTTTACAAGATTTAACTGGTTTTTCATTCGGCAAATGCCTTATTCCGATTTGATTCTCTGTTAAAAAAAGCAAAAGTATTTGATTCAGTGCTTGTTATCCTTAATTTAATGTCGAATTAAAAAAATAAGCTCATGAAACGTTTTTTACTAAGTATCAGTGCCGTTGTTGCATTCAGTTCGTGTTCAATTGTCAGGCCCGGCGAGGTAGGTGTCAAAACCAAATTCGGAAAATTAAGCGAACCCAAGATGAACGGTATGTTTGCAATTAATCCATTTGTAGCAAGAGTGATTAAACTTCCGACTCGAACAGTGAATCGAGAAGTGTTGATTAATCTTCCATCAAAAGAAGGTTTGACAATCAAATCTGAAATTTCTATTTTGTATCGAATCAAACCTGAAATGGCGAAAAAAATCATTTCAGAAATTGGTTTGGATTACGATCAGATTATTACGGCTGTTTTTCGATCAGCATCTGCCGATGTTACTTCTAAGTTTTTCGCCAAAGACATGCACAGCGGTGAGCGAGATAAAATTGAAAAAGAAATCTCGCGGCGTATGAATGAAATTTTAAACGTGAAAGGATTTGAAGTTGAAGCGGTTTTAATGAAATCAATCACTTTACCGGATGGTTTGGCAAAAGCAATCGAAGCTAAATTGGAAGCAGAGCAATTGGCGCAACGAATGGAATTTGTTTTGTTGTCTGAGAAAAAAGAAGCTGAAAGAAAATTAATTGAAGCAGAAGGAACTCGTGATGCACAATTAATACTTTCGGAAGGTTTGACAGACAAAATTCTAGATCTTCGTCGCATTGAAATGATGCAACAATTATCCACAAGTCCTAACGCAAAAGTGATCATTACTGAAGGTGCTAACAATCCAGTGATGATAAAAGAATAAAATTGATTCCCCAACAAATAGGATTTGATTTATCTTCGTTTTATTGAGAAATTAAATAGAGGTAAATGAAAAAAATGTTTGTTGGGGTTATTCCCTTTATTTTGCTGATTTCATGCAAAACGTCAAAACCGATTACTCGCCTATCTGGTGAAAACAGTGCGTGGACTCTAACTCATTTATCGGAGAGTAAGATTCAATTAACCAATCCCAATAAAGCGCCTACTTTTCAATTTGATGTAAAAGAAAATCGAATTTTTGGTAATGGAGGCTGCAATGGATATTCAGGTGAATTTCGATTTTCGGGTGATACACTAAAAGTAAGTGGCATAATTCGCACCTTGATTGCTTGTGATGAATTGGATGTAGAAAATGCATTTTTATCTCTGTTAGAGACAGATTTGTTTGTTTATATCAACGATCATGTGATGTATTTTAAAACTCCATCGGGTAAAAATATAGCCCAGTTTAAAAAGTAATTCACTCATTATTTTCATTTTACCCTTGCTTTTTTCAATATTTAGTTATATTTGATAAGTTACTAAAACGATAACGACTATGTCACGAAATTTGTATCTAGTTCCCCATGATTTCACTTCTGTTGGTGATGCTGCTTTAAATTATGCTGTTTTTCTTGGAAAACGAGTTCAAACAGAAATACAATTGATTCACATTGTTTCTGAAAGTTCAAAAATTCAACAAGCAAAACAAAAATTAGAAGATATCATTGCAAAATATCCAAAGACAGAAAACATTGAAATCACGTATTTGGTTGAAACAGGGAATATTTTTGAAGACATTGGTAAAATTGCACGAAGAGAATATGCACAATTGATCATCATGGGAACACATGGTGCTTCTGGAATGCAAAAACTATTTGGAAGTTATGCGATGAAAGTAGTTACAAGTTCGAATGTTCCCTTTTTAGTTGTTCAAAAAAACACTCCGATAAAAGAAGTCAGTCGAATTGTTGTTCCTATTGATTTAACGAAAGAAAGTTTACAGATTACGAATGTTGCTGGCGATTTAGCTGCTATTTTTAATGCAGAATTACACGTAATCACCGAAAAACACAACGATGAAATTCTTAGTCGCAAAATGGCTAATCGTATTTTGTTGGTAAAAAATCAGTACGATGACCGCAATTTGAATTCGGAGGTTTCATTTGTAATTGGTGGTGGATCTTTCCAGAAAAAAGTCATGGATTACACCAAAAAAGTACAAGGTGATTTAATCGCATTAGCTTATCATTCAGAAAGTTTACTGCCTCAATTTGATAAATTTGCCCAAAGTCTAATTACCAATGAATTAGAACTTCCTTGTTTAATTATTAATTCAAAAGAAGCATCTAATTTGTATTTTTAAACAATCATTCTTAATGGATAATCAATCGAACTGCTTGTGATTTAGCTTTCTTGATGGATAAAGCGTATCTTTGCGCTTTCAATTCCAAATTATGATTCATTTAGGACAATACAATACGCTCACAATACTTCGTTTTACACCTCCAGGTGCTTATTTGGGTGATGACGAGGACAATGTTGTTTTGTTGCCAAACAAATACTTGGATGAAAACATGCAAGAGGGACAAAAAATTGAAGTTTTTGTTTACCTCGATTCTCATGAACGAATTGTTTCAACTACACTTACTCCTAAAATTGAATTAAATTCATTTGCTTATTTAAAAGTAAATGCAACTTCTCATTTTGGTGCTTTCCTTGATTGGGGGCTTGAAAAAGATCTTTTTGTTCCTTTCAAAGAACAAAATACCAAAATGGAAGAAGGAAAATATTATTTGGTCTATTTGTACATGGATGATGCAACTCAACGTTTGGTTGCTTCTGCTCGTGTTCGTCGTTATCTTGAAACAGAACACATGGTTTTGAACGAAAAAGACGAAGTCGAATTATTGATTTGCGACACCACCGAACTTGGGAGAAATGTTATTGTAAACGATACCTATGGCGGACTAATTTATAAAAATGACTTAGTGAAAGCTGTAAAACGCGGAGATCGAACCAAAGGATATGTCACAAAAGTTCGTCCAGATGGGAAGTTAGATATTTCGCTTGAAAAACCTGGATTTCAAAAAGTAGAACCGAATAGTCAAGTTATCTTGGATTACCTTCAAGCTCATAATGGTATCATGCACATCACCGACAAAACGGATCCAGATACCATTCGTGAAGAGTTGGGAATGAGTAAAAAAACATTCAAACAAGCACTTGGGATTTTGTACAAAAAACGGTTGGTTTTGATTGAAGAAGATAAAGTGACAACCACTTTCTGATTCTAATATCCATTTAAGCCGAAATTCAGGGATTTAAAATCACCAAAGCCACCGTTGAATCAATGCACATAATTGTGGAATAAAATTTGAATACCTTGTTGAATGATACAAACAATCAACATCATGAAAACACAAATTAAACTTTCAGCAATTGTTCAAAATTTACAATTTGAAACGCTACGCAAACGGAAAATCAGCAATTTTGATCTTTCACTCGTGGATTTAGGAATTCAAGTTGAACAAGCAGTTTCTGTGAAAAATAATCGGATCCTTCCATCTTATCGGGGAAAGTAAGTACTATTATTTCTTACTCAAACATCGTTTCACTTTTGCTTCGTGCAGATCCCGTTCTTCAGGGGTTGTATTCGGAACAGTTAAAAATGCTTTGCATTTCTTTTCAATTTCGTCCCATCTTTTCATAAATCGGTCAAATTGACCATCATTCATCTCTTTTTGTGAAGCTACATTGATGGAATCATTGGCTTTCACACAGGAACAAAAATCCCATTGTTCTCCGAATTGTGATGTGATTTTAGCCAAATTTTCTTTTTGTTCTTTGATGGGCGTTTTTGATTTGACTGTCGTTTTCACTAAATCATCGCCCTGCGTTTTTTTAACAACTTGTACTTCTTCTTCTGTAACATTCCTTTTTACTGGAATTTTCTTCACTTCGTTCTTGCAAGAAGTAACTAAAATCAGTGAGAAAGAAAAAAAAATCAAATATTTTGACATCAAATTCCGTTTATGGCTACATATTTGATACGAAAGTACGAAATTTGTTTCTTATGAATTGGATACTTTATCTATTGGTAGTTGTTGGTTTATCAAATAGTTGTTTTGGTCAAACTGATACAATGACGATCAAACCGAAGGTTCAAAATCTTCCTCAGGTTTTTGCTGATAAAGCCTATTACAATCGTTACATGCGTGAGTTGGCTCGTGTTCGCAAAATTTATCCCTATGCATTAAAAGCCAAACAATTGATTGATGAATTGGATGGGAAAATTGCTGCGGAAGAGAAAAAACGTAAACAAAAAAAATTAACCAAGCAAGCCCACGAAGTTCTCAAAGATGAATATACTTTTCTCATACGTGATTTATATCAATCTGAAGGTCAGTTATTAATGAAGCTCATCCACCGAGAAACAGGATTGACTGTCGAAGAAATTATTCAAAAATACCGCGGCAAAGTCAAAGCGGAATGGTTGGAACAATTAGGCAAAATTTGGAACCAAGATTTGAATATCAAATATGATCCAAATGGAAAAGATAAGCTAACCGAAATAATCATTCAAGATATCAAGGATGACACGGTTCCATTTGAAAATCATGCGCCTACAATCACCAAAGAGGAATATAAAGAAAACATGAAAGAATACCGATTAAACAAAAAGAAATACAAGAAAGAATTGAGAAAGCAAAAGAAACGAGCTGGATCGTAAAAAAAAAGGATGCTTGATCATTCGAGCATCCTATTTTGTATATCGTTTGATACTTACTTAAGCGTTTGTCCCCAATTGCTCAGCAACAGATTGAGAAATAGCTGATTTTTCGAAACGAATTTTACTTCCTTCAGAATTAATCAAAACGGTAGTATCGGTTATTTCCAAAATTTTTCCGTGTACACCACCGATTGTTACTACTTTATCACCTACCGCTAATTTTTCGCGGAATTGTTTCAACTCTTTTTGTTTTTTCATTTGAGGTCGAATCATAAAGAAATAGAATACGACCAAAATCAGTACTAATGGTATTAACTGTCCCATGTTTTGTTTTTATTTGTGTTTAAATTTATTTTCTTACTACGTTTGCTTTGATCAATACGACTGTTGTAGCCGGAGATGTATTAGCTGTAATGCGAATGTCTTTTTTCAATGGACCTGGATTGGAACCTGTGGTTTTCACCGTAGCTTTCAAAACTTCTGTTTCTCCTGGTGCAATCGGTTCTTTTGGCCAATCAGCTACAGTACATGTACAAGAACCTTTCACATCTGACAACAAAAGAGGATATTTTCCTTGGTTAGTTACTTTGAATTCAGCAACTACATTTTCACCATAAACCACATCTCCCATGTCAACTACTGACTGAACTTCCATTTCTGTTTTTTGCCCCATTTCCAAGGTATCAGAACCTGTACATGCGGTGAAAACCCAAATTAAACTAGCAAATCCTACTATTTTTTTCATCTGATTAAATGATTTAATTATCAATATACAATGGCTTACAAAAAATGTAAATCATTGTTTTCGTATTTAGTCCATTAAACCTCTTCCCATTTTATGGATTTTGTTATCCTTCATCAAACGTTCAACAGCCTTATCCAAAACACCATTGATAAATGAATTACTTTTTGGTGTACTGTAAAATTTCGAAATTTCAATGTATTCATTCAACGTTACTTTTTTAGGAATGTTATTGAATTCCTGTAATTCAGTCAACGCCATTTTCATCAAAATAATGTCCATTTTAGCAATTCGATCCAATTCCCAGTTTTTGGTAAATTCATCAATCAACTCCAAATTTTCTTTGTCTCGAGCAATTGTTTTGCGTAACAACGTGCGAACAAAATCCTTTTCATCTTGTGGATCTTTGTACAAAGGTAAGATTTCATTTGGTCCTTCTTCACTGAAACCTTTGATTGTCTTCAATACCATCGAACAAGCCAAATCGATGTCATCCAACCAATGAATGCTTTTTTCTTCAAAGAAATGGTAAATCAAGGGAGAATTAGCAATTTCGATTTTGAATAAATTACATGTAAAATTGAGGTCTTCTTCAAACGATTGAGTAGGCTCATTCATGTAAGCCAAATACGTTTCCCCTTCTTTTACTTGTTGGAAAATTTTACGGAACATCTCACGGTGCTCATCGCCTACCCAATTTACTTTTGCTTCTTCCGAAATTCTTCTCAATTCCTTGTGATTAGACAAAAGAGCGAAAATGTGATTTTCAACAAATTTAAGATTCGGGTTTAAATCCGCTTCGGTTGGCCGAATCTTAAGCTTATTTTCTTCGATACGCGCTTCTGCTATCGTCTTCAATTCCTCGAAAGAAAGTAAGAGATATAAATACAAATCGTAAATGCGATCAACGGCTGCCATGAGCTCGTTCTCAGTCCGACGATAATTCTCTTCATCGGACTGAAAATAAGCATATAACGCTTGTAATACTTTAATTCTTAAGTGTCTTCTATTTAACATTCTGTTTTTTTAATTACATCGGTAATTTTACGTTTCCAATTGTTTCTATTCGTTCTTCAGCCATTTTATTCGCAATTTGGTACGTTGGAATGTTCTCCGATTTGGAACGAGCAATGATGTTGTAAATCGTATTGTAAATCTCATCCGCTTTGCTCATCGCCCATTCAGAAGACAAACCTTTTACTTCCGAATAACAATTGATAACTCCACCCGCATTCAAAGCATAATCTGGAGCATAAATGATTCCCTTGTCCATGACAGCCTGACCATGAAGTTGTTCAATCGCCAACTGATTGTTTGCCGCACCTGAAATAATAGAACATTTCAAACGATTCAATGTATCGTCGTTTACTGTTGCACCCAAAGCACATGGTGCATAAATATCCATATCGATGTCGTAAATCTCGTCTAATCCAACGACTTTTGCACCGTAAGATGAAGCAACTCGTTTTAACGTATCTTCATGAATATCAGTGATAAAAATTTCTGCTCCTTCAGCAGCCAATGATTTTACCAAATATTCACCGACATGTCCAACACCTTGAACAGCGATTTTTCTACCTGAAAGAGAATCTGTTCCGAACTGATGTTTTGCAGCTGCTTTCATCCCCATGTAAACTCCGTGAGCAGTTACAGGCGATGGATCACCACTTTTTCCAGGTAAACCTACAACATGGTCCGTTTCCATATTTACATACGTCATGTCGATTGGAGAAATCCCAACATCTTCAGCAGTGATGTATTTTCCAGCAAGGCTGTTGACAAATTTCCCAAAACGACGCATCAAAGCTTCCGATTTGATTTTGCGTGAATCACCCATGATAACTGCTTTTCCTCCACCTAAGTTCAGACCCGAAATGGAGTTTTTGTAGGTCATTCCACGAGATAATCTCAACACATCGTTCAACGCTTCCATTTCATTGTTGTAGTTCCAAATACGAGTTCCGCCCAAAGCTGGACCTAAAACTGTACTATGAACTGCAATGATGGCTTTCAAACCAGTTGCATTGTCGTTACAAAATAATAATTGTTCGTGATTGTATTGGCTCATTTGAGCAATAACTGGGTTTTCAGCCAGCGGGGTGTCTTGAATGTTTTTGACTTCAAACATAACTTCTCAAAATGTGTTAAGAACGTTTATTCATTACTTATCGCTACTTTTGTATTCAATTAGCGTTGCAAAAATAGGAAATTAAAACATGAAGTCTTTAAGCTATCTCAACAAATATTTATTCAAGTACAAATGGAGACTGATTTTGGGAGTTATTTTCATCATCATTTCAAGCTATTTTCAAATCAAAATGCCCGAAATTGCCGGCGATGCTGTTGATGCGTACAAAGATTCTGTTAATCAAACAACTGATTTCAATGCAATCCTATGGTTGAGTTTAAAAATCGGTGGTTTTTATGTCCTCATGTCAATCCTCAAAGGAGTGTTTTTATTCTTGACTAGACAAACAATTATCATCATGTCTCGCTTCATTGAATATGACCTGAAAAATGAAATTTATCAACATTATCAAAAGTTAAATTTAAGTTTTTACAAGAAAAACAACACAGGAGATTTAATGAATCGCATTTCGGAAGATGTTTCGCAAGTGAGACAATACCTCGGTCCAGGATTGATGTATACGATTAACTTGGTGATTCTTTCAACTATGATTATCTTTTCGATGTGTCAAATCAATGTATCGCTCACTATTGTTGTATTAATTCCATTGCCAATCATGTCTGTGTTGATCTATTTTGTTTCAACCCGCATGAATCAATTGAGCAAATTCGTTCAAGAGGAACAGTCCGCCATGTCAACCATTGTTCAAGAAACCTTTTCAGGAATTCGGGTAATCAAGGCTTATTTGCGCGAACGAGAAGTGAAATCAAAGTTCAATCACTCGGCTGACGAATACAAAAACAGATCGATGCGTTTGGTTAAAATGAATGCTTTATTTATGCCAACCATCGTTTTTTTAATCGGACTTAGTAATTTGATTACCATTTATTACGGTGGACTTTTGGTTTTTGATGGAGTAATGACAACAGGAGAGATTTTGCAATTTATCATGTTTGTAAACATTCTTACATGGCCGTTTGCAAGTGTTGGTTGGGTTACATCCATTAACAATCGTGCAGCTGCATCTCAAGAGCGAATCAATCAATTTTTGAAAACTCAACCTGAAATTACGAATCCTACGAATGAAGTACTCGGAAAAATAGACAACATTACTTTTGAAGATGTTTCATTTCAATACGAAGCTGATACCGAACCTGTGATTAAAAATGTTTCGTTTCAAGTAGAACGTGGTCAAACACTCGGGATTGTTGGTCGAACAGGAAGTGGAAAAACTACATTACTAAATTTAATTATGCGTCAACTCGATGCTACTTCAGGTGAAATTCGTGTAAATAATCAAAATATCAAAGAAATCAATTTGGATGAATTTCGTGCGCAATCGGGTGTTGTACCGCAAGATGTTTTTTTATTTTCCGACACAATTGGTAACAATATTTCATTTGGCGTAAATGATCGTGAAGTAAGCCAAGAAGAATTAATTGAAGTTGCCAAACAAGCACATGTTTACCACAATATTCAAGGCTTCAAAGATGGATTTGATACGATTTTAGGTGAACGAGGTGTGAATCTTTCTGGAGGACAAAAACAACGTGTAAGTATTGCTAGAGCTTTGATTAAAAAACCTCAAGTTTTGTTGTTGGACGATTGTTTATCAGCCGTTGATACCGAAACAGAAGACTTTATTTTGCAATCAATTCATTCATTTTCAACAGATTTAATTAATGTGATTGTAAGTCACCGGATTTCTTCTTTGCGCTATGCAGATAAAATCATCGTATTAGAAAACGGAAAAATTATCGAACAAGGTTCACACGAAGATTTACTCCAAAAACAAGGTATTTACGCCGAAATGTATTCCAAACAATTGACAGAAATCACGAAGAATGAAGAATAATCGTTTGAAATCATTGTCACTAAATTGTGACAAATAGCAGTTTTACTAAATAGATTTAGCTATAATCTATTTATTTTCTGTTAGTTATACTTCGTCTCCGTTTTGTCCCTTCAAAAAAGAAGACATTTCAACTGCTTGCTTGTAATTTTGTGAAAAATCAAGCTCATGAAAAAACTTCAAATTCTATTTTTCGTAATGCTTTTCTCCGGATTAGCTTTTGCAGCTCCAGGTGATACCACTTGGGTGACTGTTTTTCAAGATCGAAAAATTGATCATTATGGAAACTTTGACACTACGGCCGTTCTACCCAATACCAACACAACATACCGAAAAATCCGAATGCACTATATTCTCGGTCGTTATGCTTGCGAACCCGGAGCGCAATACTGCGGTTCTTGGGACTACACAACAATGGTAATCGCCAAACCTGCAAATACGGATCCGATTGAGATTGGTCGTATCATCACTCCGTACGCTACAGATTGGTTGGCTACCAACCGTAAACATGATTATGTGGTTGACGTAACTGATTATGCAACAGTTTTGAAAAATGCCTTGGACATGACCTACAAATACGAAGGTTACTCTTGGGGTTTTACCTTGACCTTAAAATTTGAATTTATTGAAGGAACGCCTCCACAAAATGCACTTTCCGTTCAAAATATTTATGATGGTTATTTCGCTTATGGAAAAACAAGCGATCCAGTAGAAGATCATTTGATCACAAAAAATTACACCTTTCAAGCACCTGGTGTTGTTTCAAAAGTGAAAAATACCATTTCAGGTCACGGTTCAGATGACTCACAATGCAGCGAATTTTGTTCCAAATATTACCGCATGTTTGAAAACAACAACTTATTGGAACAAGTACAATTATGGAAAAGTGATTGTGGATTGAATCACGTGTATCCTCAAACAGGAACGTGGTTGTACGATCGTGCAAACTGGTGTCCGGGAGAACAAGTTTATCCGATTTATCACACCTTGCAAACCCAAGCTGGAACGAGTTTTTCAGTAAACATGGATTTAGAACCTTACACTGCTCCAAATCAAAGTAATGCTTCAGGTGGATTCAACATTGTTTCTCAATTGATTACATACGGACAAGCGAATTTCACACGAGACATTTCGATTGAAGATATTTTGGCTCCAACATCCAACGAAAATTATTTCCGTTTCAATCCTGTTTGTAACAATCCAATGATCAAAGTGAAAAATACAGGATCAAGTGCCGTTACTTCGCTGAAAATCCAATTTGGATTAGAAGGTGGAACGATGAAAACATTTAATTGGACAGGGAATCTATCTTTCTTAGAAGAAACAGTTATTGATTTAAGCGAATCATTTAGCCTATTTGCTGATAATAATTCCAACCAATTTTTAGTAGAAATCTTGGAAGTAAATGGTCAAAATTCAGATGAAAATTTGTGGAACAACACGTATCGATCAAAATTTGGTGCGGTGAAATCCTATCCAAGTGATTTTGTGGTTTATTTTAAAACAAACAATGCCATAAATCCGAGCAATCCATCTGTCAATGCAACAAGTTGGGTAATTCGCAATGCAACAGGTGAAATCGTAGCAAGCAGAACTGACAATGCCAATAATACACTTTACCGCGACACCTTGGATTTACCAATTGGATGTTACACTTTTGAAGCAAACGACGCTGATTGCGATGGGATTTCATGGTGGGTTTACCCCTATTACAATCCAAATCCGGGTACTGGAATCTTACGTTTTCAACGACAAACTGGCCCAGTAATTAAAAATTTCAATGGCGATTTCGGTTGTCAAGTAAAAGAACGTTTTACAGTTGGATACTTATTGGATACAGATGAAAATTCACCGATTGAAACTTTTGTTGACGTTTTTCCTAATCCAGCAAATGAACAATTAACCATTGCTGTTTCTTCCAATGAAACCCAACAACTTCAAGCAGAATTAGTTGATATGTCTGGTAAAACAGTGAAACGCATTACATGGAATCACCAACATGCTAGCGAAGAAGTGGTTTCAATAGATGAATTGAAAGCTGGTGTTTACTATGTGAAAATATCATCTCCAACAGGATTTATACAAACGAAAAAGTTTATCAAACAATAACTAATCGATTTTACGACAGACCATCATACGATTAAGTTAGGTTTAAGAAAGGTGCTCGAAATGAGTGCCTTTTTTGTTTTATTTTAGTTGTAAGCTAACGATAACCCATCTTTAATCCTCTCGATTATAAAACCTATCCATTTCAAATACCTCAAAAACTCTTCCTCTCTATTTGAAAATCTCAATTTATTTCTTAACTTAGGGTAAATCAAAATACAAATCACAAACATTCAACAACAAATAAATACCTTTACAACATGAATTTGAAGCAAGCAAAACACATTCTACACGAACATTTTGGTTATCAACAATTCCGCGGACAACAAAGTGAAATTATCGAACATATTTTAGCCAAAAACGATGCACTTGTTATCATGCCAACTGGCGGAGGAAAATCACTTTGTTTTCAAATTCCAGCTTTGCTTTTTGAAGGAATTACCCTAGTGATATCACCGTTGATTTCCTTAATGAAAGATCAAGTAGAAAGTTTACAAAGCAACGGAATTCAAGCAGCATATCTAAATAGCTCTGTAAATGAAACAGATCGCTACTCCATTTTTAATGATATTCATTCAGGAAAATTAAAAATTTTGTATTGTTCACCCGAAATTTTAGTCTCGGGACTATCCACATGGATTCGTACCTTACAACTTTCATTTGTAGCTGTTGACGAAGCCCATTGTGTCTCCATGTGGGGTCATGATTTCCGACCCGAATATCGTGCTATTCATGAATTGAAATCGCTTTTTCCTGAAATTCCTATTGCAGCATTTACCGCTTCAGCTGATGGAGCAACACAAAAAGATATTTGCAAACAATTGGGAATTCCAAATGCCAAAACCTATATCTCCTCATTCGACCGTCCGAATTTATTCTTAGATGTTCGGGGAAATCTTCCCAAAAAAGAAAAAACACATGAGATAGTTGGCTTTATCCGAGAAAGACCCAATGAATCAGGAATTATCTATTGTTTAAGTCGAAAGGAAACGGAAGCTTGGGCCGACATTTTACGTTCTCATGGAATCGCAGCTGATTTTTACCATGCTGGAATGGAAACGGAAGACCGAAATCAAGTGCAACAAGACTTTATTCGAGACGATGTTCAAGTAATTTGTGCCACAGTTGCCTTTGGAATGGGAATTGATAAATCCAATGTTCGCTGGATAATTCACACCAATCTTCCCAAAAACATGGAGGGATACTACCAAGAAATTGGTCGCGCTGGACGGGATGGTTTGACTGCCAACACCAAATTATACTTTTCGTATCGCGATGTAGTACTTCAAGCTGATTTTGCTGAACAAAGCAGTCAAAAAGAAGTCTTACTGGAAAAACTTCAACGCATGTTACATTATGCAGAAACCAGTCATTGCAAACGAAAGATTCTACTCTCCTATTTTGGCGAACAATATGAAAAACCATGTGGCACTTGTAGTTCTTGTCTAACTCCAAGTAAAAAAATCGATGGGACTATATTGGCTCAACAAGCGCTTTCAGCAATCAAACGGGCCAAAGAAAAAATCAGTCAAAACACCTTGATTGATATTTTGCGGGGTATGCGAAACAAAAACATTCTTGATAATCACTTTCATGAATTGAAAACATTTGGAGTTGGCAAAAATCATTCGTTTCTCGCTTGGAGACATTATATTACTGAATTTAAAAATTTGGGATTGATTGATATTGATTGGGAAAACCACCTGAATCTAAAAGTTTCCTCATATGGAAATGAAGTGCTTTTTGGAAATCAAACCCTTGAAATTGTTGAATATCAAGAAAAAGATAAAACAAAATCAAAAGAACCCAAAAAAGATAAAGCCTTTGCACCGACTCAACTACGATCTGATGAAATTTTGTTTGATCGATTGAAAATGCTTCGCCGTAAATTAGCTATTGAACGAAATGTGCCACCTTACATTATTTTCAACGATGCAACGTTACAAGAAATGGCACAACAACTTCCTACCAACGAAGGAGACATGTTGGCTATTAATGGTGTTGGTAATCAAAAATGGTTGGATTTTGGAACTTCTTTTATTGAACTTATCCAACAACATATCCGCGAAAACAACTCAAAATTAGAACCTTATCAAATAACACAACGATGGTTAGAGCAAGGAAAAACAGTAAGTGAAATAAGTAAAGTCACTGGTTTACAAGAAATAACGTTGTATTCACACATCGCTAAACTGATTCTTGAAGACTATCCGATTGAAATAAATGATTTTATTCCGATCCATATCTGGAATCAACTAGATCAAGCAGGAATCGAACCAAATGATGAAAATGCAATTAACATTTACGAACATTTTGAACGCAAAATTCCATTTGGTATGGTGCGTGTATTTGGTGCTTGGAAACAAAAATCGAAAGAAATTATCTCGTAGAACACTGAAAATCTAATTTTTATTTAGAAATTTGAACCAAATCTAAAATTCATTCACCATGTTAAAAGAATTCAAAGCGTTTATCATGCGCGGCAATGTAGTTGACTTAGCAGTTGCCGTTGTTATCGGAGCAGCGTTCACTGCCATCGTTAGTTCCCTAGTAGCAGATATTATCACACCAGCGATCTTAAATCCAGCCATTGAAGCTGCAGGCGTAAAATCCTTAGAAGAACTTGCTTGGGGTGCCGTAAAATATGGAAAATTCTTAGCTTCTATCATTAATTTCATCATCGTTGGTTTTGTATTATTTATGATTGTAAAAGGAGTAAATAAACTTCAAAACATCCGTAAAAAAGAAGAAGAAGTAGCTGCTGAAACTCCAGCAACTCCAGAGCCTTCTAATGAAGAAAAATTACTAGCAGAAATTCGTGATTTGTTGAAAAATAAATAAACGCATTTCACTTCTTAAAAAGTCAGATTTCATTCGAGGTTTGACTTTTTTTTGTTCAATGAAAAAATAAAAGCAAAAATCATAAAAACATAATAAACAAAGAGATAACAAAGGAAATATCCTTTTTTTATATCACAACAAAGAAATGAATGTTATTTTTTTTAAATGAAAATATGGCTCGTTTAAAAAAATTTGTATTTTCGACACGATTATTTGAAAAAACATAAAAAAAACTAAAACAAA
>CAYRMV010000042.1:0-23586 GCA_964425255.1 uncultured Flavobacteriales bacterium | reverse complement strand
GACAGGTGCGAGAAGTAAAACATTTTACGGAAAAACCCAATCGGGAAGTAGCTGAATTGTTTTTGAAATCTGGAAATTACTACTGGAATTCAGGGATTTTTGTTTGGAAAGCGACAACTATTTTGAATGCTCTTCAGAAATTTAAACCAGATTTATTTTCGCTTTTTGCTGCTTCTAATGGTTTTTATAACACCGAGAATGAGCAAGAGGAAGTCAATCGTTGTTTTGATGCTTGTGAGGATATTTCGATCGATTTTGCTGTTATGGAAAATGCAAAAAATGTCGATGTGGTTCTAGCAAATTTTGATTGGTCTGATTTGGGTACTTGGGGAAGTTTGTATACCCATTTAGAAAAAGACTACAACGGGAATGCTGTCATTGGAAAACATGTTCATATGATTAATTCATCGAATTGCATTGTAAATCTTCCAGACAATAAGTTGGCATTGATTGAGGGTTTAGATAATCATATCATTGTTGAGTCAGACAATATGTTGATGATTCTAAATAAAAACGATGAACAAAATTTAAAAAAATACATGGGACCGATGGAAGAATCAAGTCCTGAATTTTTTAAAAAATAACAAGTTTTATACAAACAAAAAAGTCCCCACTTGACAGGGACTTTTTTGTTTTGGTAGATTTGGTTTTTATTTTTTCTTTTTTTCTTCTCGAATTCGTCGAGCATTCCATTCACGGTATAAGTCAAAATAACTTTTACTTTCCATCACAACTACTCCACCCGTTGTGTCACCATATTTCGCTGGAATTCCGCCAGTGTAAACCATCATTCCTCCGATTGCAGAACTAGGGATATTGGTGATGCTTGTCGTTTTAACACCGTCCATCATGTAAATCATATCTCCTTTGCGAGAACCGCGAAACATTAATTCTCCATCATCGGAAACTTTGATTTCAGAAGACATGGATTTGATTAAATCCGTTTGATTAAACTTAACCGGTGAATTTTTTATATCCTCCGCAGAAAGTTTGATTTCAGGAGTAACGCCATAAGCCAAAGAAATATGGTCGCGATTGTAAACAAAATCGATCTCTTCAAGTTCTGTTGTTTGTCTGAAAGGGATTGTCTTTAAGTTTGCTATACCATCAATTGGAATTTTCGCTAAAACATGGTGCATCGTATCTCCCATGTACGTGATTTGCAAATGATATTCTCCGGCTGGAATGGCTGAAATTCGGAATTTACCATCGAAATCAGTTAATGCTTGATAAACACTGCCGTTGGACTCTGTCTTTACTTTTGCGTTATAAATCGGTGAGTTGTCTTTGCTTGAAAGCACTGTTCCCATCACTTCTCCAAATGCGTTTTGTGCCTGTGCAGCTACTCCGAGCAACAAACAAACACTCAATAAGGTTAATTTTTTCATTGTGTTACGTTTTATTTTCTTCTTAGATGATTATAAAAATCAAATTCCATAAAAAAGAGTAAAAAAAAGTTCACCAACGAAAAAGGGTGTCTCGATTGCTCGGACACCCTTCATTTTCATAGATTGCTTTCGATTTATTCTTCATCCTCATCGTCAGCATCTGATCCTTTCGCCGCTCCACGAGCCATACGAACAGAAACAACTACTGCGTTTGCAGGCTCCAAGAATTTCAATCCATCCGCTTCGATTTGACCAACACGGATTGATTGACCAATACGCAATTTGGTAATGTCGATTGAAATTGCATCTGGCAAAGCATTTGGTAAACCAACTACTGTCAAACGACGGAAAACTTGTAACAATTTACCTCCGGCAAGTGCTCCACGAGCTGAACCTAACAAACGAACTGGTAAACCAACACGAACTTCTTTGTTTTCATCTAATTCATAGAAGTCGATGTGACGGATTGTGTCTTTCAAAGGATCTTGTTGCAAATCTTGGATAATTGCTTTGCATTTTTTTCCTTCGATGTCTAATTCAACTTGGTAAACTTCTGGTGTGTAAACCAAACGCTCCAAATCAATCAAATTAGCAGAGAAATGCGTCTGTGTTCCTTGACCGTAAAGGACACAAGGTACACGTTTCGCAGCTCTCAATGCTTTCGCATCTTTTTTCCCTACGTTTGCGCGAAGCAAACCGCTCAATTGTGCTACTTTCATGTTTATTTATTTGTTAACTATTTACGATATTACAAAGTGTGAACTGATGGATTGATTGTTGATTAATCGTCGAATTACATCGGCGAACAACGAATCTACCGGTACCACACGGATTTTGTCACTTTGTTGTTTTAATGGAATTGTATCTGTAACCACTAATTCAGTCAATTTTGAATTTTGAATTCGTTCGTAAGCAGGGCCCGAAAGTACTGCATGAGAACAAAATGCTCGAACGCTTTTAGCTCCTTTTTCCATAAACAAATCGGCTGCCTTAGTTAATGTTCCAGCTGTATCACACATGTCATCAACCAAAATAACATCTTTTCCTTCAACATCTCCGATGACAGTCATTTCAGCTACTTCATTGGCTTTTTTACGTTGTTTGTGACAGATGGCTAAACCTGTATCAAATTTCTTTGCGTATGAATTGGCACGTTTTGCTCCTCCAGCATCTGGTGCAGCCATAACTAAGTTGCCATTATTCAATGTTTCCATTTCCGGGAAGAAAATGGTTGATGCATACAAATGGTCAACGGGAACTTCAAAGAACCCTTGAATTTGATCTGCGTGTAAATCCATGGTAATCAATCGATCTACTCCAGCAGCCATCAACATGTTTGCAACCAGTTTTGCTCCAATGGCAACTCTTGGTTTGTCTTTTCTGTCTTGACGAGCAAATCCAAAATAAGGAATAACTGCGATGATTTTTCGTGCCGAAGCACGTTTAGCCGCATCAACCATCAATAAAAGCTCAAACAAATTATCTGCTGGTGGCATGGTGGATTGAACAATGAAAACATCCTGTCCACGAACTGTTTCTTCGAAAGATGGTTGAAATTCACCGTCACTAAACTCCAAAACTTTCACGTCACCCAACGAAATACCATACGATTTCGCGATGCGTTCTGCCAAGTCTTTCGAGGCACGGCCTGCAAATATTTTTACTCCAATTGACATTTTACCCAAATTTGGGATGCAAAGATAAGTAATTTATTTGGGCTAAACCGATAAAATAAACACGCAAACATTATTTTTATTTCGTTTTTCACTGAATCGTTTTTGCAGACTGAAATAAAGGTCTATTTTAACGATTAGTCAAGATTAAGTCATAGTGTGAATTTACAATTTCTAATGTTTTTTATTGAACATTGAAATTCAGTATGAAAGAAAAAATTAACACTTTTTAGTCGATTTTTCCCGTCAATTTGAGTTGACCGACGGAAATCTTTCTAATTTCGCAACGCAATATTCTCTTGATTGGGAGATCAGAATGTAAATAACAGATGAAAAAAATCTTGGTTTTGGGAGCTGGTTTGTCTAGTTCATCGATGATTCGATATTTATTAAGTCGTGCTGAAGAAATGAATTGGCAAGTACGCATTGTCGACCAAAATAAACGTCTGATTGAACGTAAAATTGGAGATAATTCAAGAGGAGTTGCCCTGGAATTTAATGCATTAGATAAAGAAGAGCGAAAATCGGAATTGCAAAACGCAGATTTAGTCATCAGTATGTTGCCCGCTCGCTTTCATGTCGAAATTGCGAAAGATTGCATTCAATACAAAAAGAATTTAATTACTCCTTCCTACGTTTCTCCTGAAATGAAAGCACTTGATGAGGCGGCGAAACAAGCTGGAATTGTTATAGTCAATGAAATTGGCGTAGATCCAGGAATCGATCACATGAGTGCCTGCAAAATTTTGGATGAAATCCGTGAAAAAGGTGGGAAGATTCATAGCTTTAAATCCTTTTGTGGCGGTTTGATTGCACCCGAAAGCGATACTAATCCATGGAACTATAAATTTACGTGGAATCCTAGAAACGTGGTTTTGGCTGGACAAGGCGGTGCGGCGAAATTCATCGAAGAAAATCAATACAAATACATTCCTTATCATAAATTGTTTCAGCGTTTGGATGAAATTTCCATCGATAGATTTGGTGTTTTTGAAGGATATGCTAACCGTGATTCGTTGTCGTATCGTTCTGTTTATTCCTTGGATCAGATTCCGACGATTTACCGCGGAACACTTCGGAAAAAAGGATTTGCCGAAGCATGGAATGTTTTCGTGAATTTAGGAATGACCGACGATTCGTATACCTTGGAAGGTTCAGGAGAAATGACACCTCGTTCGTTTTTGAATGCTTTCTTGCCATACGATACCACGCAATCCGTGGAGGAAAAATTCAACCGTTTGTGGACTCCCAATAATCCGGAATTGTTTCACAAATTTGAATGGCTGGGCTTGTTTGATGACTCCAAGAAATTCGGTGTCAAAGATGCCACTCCGGCTCAATTACTCGAAATGATTTTGGTCGCAAAATGGTCGCTCGAACCCGAAGACAAAGACATGTTGGTGATGTACCACGAGTTTGTATATGAACTGAACGGTGTTCGAAAGCGCATCACTTCTTCCATGGTCAACATTGGTGAAAATCCCGTTTATACTGCCATGAGCAATACTGTTGGATTACCAATTGCCATTTGTGCCAAGATGATTTTAACCGACAAACTTCCCATTACAGGTGTCCAAATTCCTGTCAAATCTCATTTCTACGAACCAATTCTTTCAGAATTAGAAACGTACGGTATTTCGTTTGTGGAAAATGAGGAGGTGATGGGGTGAAGATGTTGATTTCTAATAAGACACTTATTCATTTAAAGGGTAAAAATTTCCTTGTTCATCGTCTGACAGTATTTTCATTTGTTGTCAATCAAAAGATGATTCAATAAGTATTTATGTCGCAAATTTATGCTACTTTTGCGACAAAATAAACTGTTTACTATGTTTGAAAGCATTGATGATAAGGTGATTGCTAAAATAAAAAAAGCCAAGAGGGGTTCGCTATTTTTTATTGAAGATTTCTTGCATTTAGGCACATCAAAGGCTGTATCTAAAGCATTAGAAAGATTGGTGGAAAGAAATGAAATTGCTCGTGTGGCCAGAGGAATTTATGCCCGGCTAAATACGGACCCCATACTCGGAACGTTGTTACCAACAACAGAGCAAATTGCAGAAGCTGTGAGAAGAAGAGATAGAGCCAGAATCATTCCAACAGGCTTATTGGCATTACATGCATTAGGACTTTCAACACAGGTACCGATGAACCTTGTTTATCTTACAGATAGCACAGCTCGTACTATTCAGGTTGGAAAGCGTAGAATAATCTTCAAAAAAACAAGCCCTCGGAATTTAGCTGCAATTGGAAAAGTCAGTAGTTTGGTTATTCAGGCATTGCGGGAAATAGGAAAGGATAATGTTACACAAAAAGAAATTGACAGTATTCTGCAACACTTGAAAAACGAAGAGCCTCATCGTTTACAGCACGACATCAAGCTGGCGCCGGAATGGATTAGAATAATCATGCGACAAGCATTAAAAAAACAGGAAAATGATAAAATGGCTTGATATACCTGATGCAACCAAAATCAATGCATACGAACAGGTCGCTGAACATATTGGAGCACCAGTCTTTGTAGCAGAAAAAGATTGGTGGGTTGTCAGGACACTTGAAATTATCTTTGAAACAAGTGTTGCAGATCATCTCGTCTTCAAAGGCGGAACTTCTTTAAGTAAATCATGGAATCTGATTCATCGGTTTTCTGAAGATATAGATTTGGCAGTTGATAGAAAGTTTTTAGGATTTGAAGGAGAATTGTCGAAAAACAAACGAATGCAGTTAAGAAAAGCAGCCAATAAATTTATTTCAGAACATTTTTACCCTGAACTACAAGCTATTTTTAAAAAGAAAGGATTTGTTAACCTTGTATTCAACTTGGTAGAAGCAAAAGACAGTGATCAAGATCCTAGAATTATTGAAATTTATTATCCGAATCTTGTTGAACCAGACAGAGTAAATTATGTTCAACCTAGAATACAAATAGAAATCGGGTGTCGTTCATTAAGAGAACCTTTCAAATTGTGTCCTGTAACATCTTTTTTAGATGAGGTGTATGCTGCGAGTGACTTTACCGAACCATCCAGAGCAATTCCGTCAGTAAATCCTGAGAGAACTTTTTTAGAGAAATTATTTCTGTTACACGAAGAGTTTCATAAACCATTGGAAAAAGTAAGAGTAGATCGTTTAAGCAGGCACCTCTATGATGTGTATCAACTTTCTCAAAGTTCTTTTTCAGAAAAAGCGTTATCTGATAATCAGCTTTACAATACCATCGTAGAACACAGGTATCATTTTACCCGTGTTTCTTACGTTGATTATAATTTATTAGCTCCTCAAACGTTGGATTTCCTTCCAATAAAGGAAGTCTTGAAAGCGTGGGAAGAGGATTACGGAAAGATGAAACAGCAAATGATTTACCAGCCGGATGCACCATCTTTTGAAGAATTACTAAGTCAATTAAAAAACCTGAAACTAAAAATCAATCAATTAACCTGGGGATTGAATAAAAAATATCACTCAGTAAAAAATCAATAGATCACGAAAACTCAAACTCCACAAAAAAAACCTCACACAATCAGCATGAGGTTTTCCAACGTATATTTCGGTTAAAATTAAATCTTATCCAACGCTTGCTCAATATCAGCTATCAAATCGCCGTAAAACTCGACTCCAACTGAAAGGCGAACCATTTTTTCTGTGAGGTTGAGAGCGTTTTTATCGTCCATCGGAACATCTGCATGGGTCATTGTGTAAGGATGCTCGGCCAAACTTTCGGTTCCGCCCAAACTTACCGCCAATTTGATCAATTGCAAATGATCGAGGAAGGTAAAAGCTTCTTTTTCGCCACCCACTACATCAAACGCAATCATCGCACCAGCAGAAAGGTATTGTTTGCGGTAGATTTCTTTTTCTACTTCGTTGTCTGAATCGTTGATGAAACCGAGGTAATACACGCGCTCCACTTTTGGATGATTTCGCAAAAACACGGCAACTTCCTTCGCGTTGCGCGCTTGTTCTTCCATGCGAACTTTCAAGGTTTCTAAACTACGCATCAACATCCAGCCTGTGAACGGTGCAGCCATGTTTCCTAAGAATGTACGCAATCCTTTCACACGTGCCATCAAGGCTTTTGAACCCAAACAAGCACCAGCAATCACGTCCGAATGTCCGCCAATGTATTTCGTAGCGGAGTACAACACCAAGTCAGCTCCGTGTTTCAAGGGATGTTGCCACAAAGGTCCCATGTACGTATTGTCGACCGAAAGAATGATTTCTTTTCCGTTTTTCGCAGCAAAATACGCTTTGATTTCAGCACACATTTCTATGTCAATCAGGGAATTTGTTGGGTTGGCTGGTGTTTCGATGTGAATCATGGCTAAGCGATCACCAAATCCGGCTGCTTCCACGCGGGCAATGATCTCTTCTTTGGTTTCTCCTGCGCGAAAACCAACTGATTCGATCTGCATTTTCTTCAAAAAATGGTTGATAAAATGGTCTGTTCCACCGTAAACAGGACGGCTGTAAAGTAATACATCACCGGGCGACATGAATTCCATCATTGCTGTAGAAATGGCAGACATACCACTTTCGAAAACCGCACAATCTTCCGCATTGTCCCACAAACACAAGCGATTTTCCAAAATCTCCAAGTCTGGATTGTTTAATCGGCTGTAAATGAGTCCGAGTTCTTCGCCTTTTTCTTGTTCACGAATTCCGTAGGCAATTTCGAAGAAGTTTTTTCCTTCTTGAGCCGACTGAAAGACAAACGTTGAAGTTTGAAAAATCGGGCATTTGATAGCGCCTTCTGATAAACTTGGCTTGTAACCATAGCTCATCATCAAGCTTTCGGGTTTCATTTTCGAATAGTCCATAATTGTGTAATTTGGATAAAAGGTAGAATAAATAATTATACAAATTGCTACTGGTAGTGAATTTTTCTACCTTTGTTTAAATTTTTATGTTTTTTATCTTTTTGATTTAACTTTACGTTCTCATGGAAGAAAATTATTCGGAATACATACTCGATCACTTGGATTTGCGAATCCTTGAAAATTTGCAACAAAATGCCAAATTAACGGCAAAAGAATTGGCGGAGAAAATTGGACTTTCTCAAACACCCACCTACGAACGCGTAAAACGTTTGGAACGACGCGGAATCATTGAAGGATATACGATTCGGGTAAATAGTAAAAAACTAGGTTATGGATTAAAAGTGATGTGTTCGATTTCTTTACAATCGCATTCGAAGGAATTGATTGAACAATTTGAACAAAAAATCACGCAATTAAAGGAGGTGAAAACCATTTTCCACTTAGCAGGAAATACCGATTATACGCTGTTTATCGAGATTGAAGACATGGAAACCTACGCCGAATTTCTTAAAAACAAACTCGCATCCATTCCGAATATCTCCACGGTACAAAGTTCGTTTGTGTTGAATGTGTTGAAGTGAGAATACCACTATCTATCTCGTTTTTATGCTCTCACAAATTTTTTCACGGTAAAAGCGTAAGCATTTCGTTCGTTTACAGGATGATGAAATAGTTCGCTAATTTGCCACTTAGATTCATCAATCGGAGGGAAGAAGGTATCGGCTCCGAATGTATGATGAACGAAGGTGATAAACATTTCTTCGACAACATCTAGCGCCAAAGCTTCGGCATATATCTGGCCTCCACCGATAATAAACAAGGTGCGATCAGTTTCCGATTCGTAGTGACTTAAACAAGCTTCCAGCGAGTGAAAAACGACACAGTTTTCTGCCGTAAAATCCGTGTTTCTTGTCAAAACAACATTCTCTCGATTGGATAATGGGCGGTATTTTTCTGGAATCGAATCGTAATTTTTTCGTCCCATAACCACAATGTGATGCTCCGTTGTTTCTTTGAAAAACTTCATGTCAGCGGGCAAATGCCACATCAAATCGTTGTTTTTACCAATACCGCGTTGCTCGTCCATGGCAACGATTAGTTGAATTTTTACTTTACTCATGTATCAAAGGTGTTACCAAGCGGTTTGTTGGTGAAAAGTAAATGACTTGTTTGCATGAAATCCCCATTTCTTGTAAGAATTTCAGTTGTCCCAATGCTTCTTCTTTCGTTGCATAATAGCCAAAAACAGGCAAATAGTTTCCTTCGGAAGAAGTGATTTGGTGTAAATCATACTGAATCAGCGGTGGAAGTTGGTTTAAAATAGGTTTTTTGCTTAGTTCTACAGCGAAAAACCCTTGCAACTCCCAACGATAACGTTGTGTCAAGTTGCTGTCGAGTTTCGGAGTAAATAATTGAATACGTGTTCCTTTGTTGTGTTCTGAAAATAGTTTTTTAGAATCAGAAAGAAAAACGGTCATTGCTTCGCTTGCTTCTTTCGAAAGAAAATCAGCGTGATAGGAATTGTAATTGAATTCCGGAAGAATGTAAAAGGGTTTGGTTTTTCCTTCTTGTCGGGGATAAACCCAAGTAAGAATCGGCTCCACACGTTTGATTTCAATGTGGTTGTTTTGACGTTGTATCGTTGTTCGAACCATCATTCCGCCATCTTTGTACCGATCACGTTGGTTGGAAACATAATTTCCCAACGACCAAACGGTTAATTTGTCTTCTCCTTGGATTGTTTTTTGTTCAATGGGTTCTAACACGTGCGGATGACTTCCGATCACCATGTCGGCACCGAGTTCGTAACAATACTTTTCCCATTTTTTTTGGTACGCATTTGGAAGCGGTTTGTATTCGTCGCCCCAGTGCATGGTACAAACAATGTAATCAACCCCTAATTTTTTTGCTTTGGCAAAATCTTTTTTCATCACCGCACTGTCGATATAATTCACAATCAATGGTGCAGCAACACTTAGTCCGTTTGTTCCGTAGGTGTAATTTAGAATGGCAACTTTGAAACCATTTTTTTCGAATAGCAACGGATAGTTTGCGTTGCGTTCCGCAGCAGAGCGAAAAGTTCCAGTGTGTTTGATTTGCAATTTATCCAACACATCTAAAGTTCCAATTATGCCTTTGGATCCACCGTCGCATGAGTGATTATTTGCTGTGAGAATGACATCAAATCCTGCTTGAACCAATGCTTCAGATAATTGGGGCGGAGCTGAAAATTGGGGATAACCTTTGTATGGTTTTCCAGCATGAGTGACTTCTAAATTGGCAATGGCAATATCCGTTTTTTCAATTATTGGACGAACAAATTTGAAACAATCGTTGTATTCATACGTATCCAAATCAGCATTGTATGCAGCCGAAATTTGACCACCATGTTGCATCACATCTCCAACAAATAAGAACTGCAACGAATCTTGTGCGTGTGTTAGATTTGCGAGAAATATAAGGAGAAATAAAATGAATTTTTGCATATCCTTGGTTTGGCTCAAAGATACTGTTTTCCCTGAAATCACGAAAAGATCTCTGCTCTCTATTTGATGGAAGACATTCCACCGTCAACCGAAATGATTTGCCCAGTCATCCAACTTGAATCGGGAGAAAGAAGGAATGTAACCATGTTAGCAAGATCATTCGCTTCTCCAACTCGTTTCATTGGATGGCGTTCCGCATTTGCTTGAATCTTCTCGGGAGAGTTGAGTAATTTCTCAGCCAATTTGGTTTGAGTTAAGGAAGGTGCAATAGCATTGAATCGAACTTTTGGAGCAAATTCCGCTGCCAATGCTTTGGTAAGACCTTCAATTGCCCCTTTACTCGTGGATACTTGTGTATGAAAAGAAAATCCGAGTTTCACGGCAACCGTTGAAAACAAAACAACGCTCGCATGTGGACTTTGCTTCAGTTTGGGCAAACAACCTTGAATGATTTTGATTGCACCAGTTACTTGTAATTGGAAATCAGACAAAAAATCTTCCGACTTGAATCGTTCAAAGGGTTTCAATTGAATTGAACCAGGACAGTAAACAAGCCCGTCGATTTGTTCGGGCAAATTCAGCTTCGAAAAATCATCGTTCATCACATCAAATTCTTGCCAATGAACAGATGAATTGGATGGGGTAGAAGTATGAAATGTCCCCCAAACCTCATGTCCGTTTTGGATTAATTTATTTGCCGTTTCAGCACCAATTCCAGTTGTTGCACCAATAATAAGATAATTTGCCATGCCAATAAAACAGCATGGAATGGAAAATGTTTTACTACCTCAGAAAATCCTTATCAATGTAGTTTGATGATTTTTTTTGTTAAACTCCCTTTTTCAGAAATAAATTCAAAAAAGTAAACACCATTTTCAAACTCTTTCATTGAAATTTGATCATTGTTTTGTACTCTATTAGTTTTGATTATTTTTCCATGAGAGTCTTTGATAATTAGATTCAAAGATGACACAGAACATACTATTTTAACAATGTCATTGGTTGGATTTGGAAATAAAGTGACATCAAAGGGAGCTTTGATTTTATTTAGACCATTCGTTGATGGAGATAAATATGGAATTCCATTTTCAAAATAAACAGCTTGTGTAACAGTGAATTGTTGACCTAATGATTTGAATGGACAAAATAGAGTGAATTGAAGATAGTAAACACCATTTCCATTCATTAATACATAAGTTGTAGTATCGTAGTTTGAACCATTTGCATCAATGATATTCCAAATAACGTAAATTGTATTTCCATTATTCCAGATAGAATCAATATATGCAGTGTCAATACTATTGTAGTAAATATCACAATCGGTTATCGTATTACCAAGTGAGTCTTGTGCAATCGAATCAACAAATGGATTAATGAAAATATAATTCGAATCAGAAGGAATTACAATTTGACTAAAAAGCGTATCTCCACAGTTACCAATTATTTGTACATCATGCAAACCGCTACATAAGTTTTGAACTATTTCATGACCATCAAAACTTGAAGTTATTAGAATTTCATCTATCATGAGTTCAGCGGGGAAATCACCCTCTGCAAATAATGATATTTTTCCATTGCAATCGTTTACATCGGATGGTATAAAATAGCTGTTTGTGATTTCTGTTTCTGTCGGATTTGAAATAGTTAAATTAAGATGGAAAACAGTATCTGGATTTGAAAGTGAATAATACGTGTAGCTTCCATTTTCCGAGTAAGTAATATTGTTTACTGACCAATTAAATTCTGGACAAATTTCAATGTTTTCGGTGTGATGTGTAAGTGCATTATTTGAGGTAAACAAAATACCACTTTTTCCAAATTGATCATTAAAATGATTACCACCAACCATTACAATCCCATTAGCATCAATAGTTACTTTTGAGAATTCTCCTAAATAAGGTTGATCATTGAGAAGGATTGTTGTATCGATGATATTTCCTAATGTATCAAGTTTTAATATTAAAGGATTGGTGTTGACGTTTGGTGTGGTTGTTTCATATCCAACTATAACCAATTGATTTCGAATCGTATCATAAATAAAATCATGGGCAAAATCAACGTTATTTGAAATTCCATTATATGTTTTCGACCATGTAGTAGAATGGTCAATCAGATTGATTTTTTTTACGACGATATCTGAGTTGGTATTACTTAATGTGTAAAGGCTATTTTTGTCTTTTGTTAATATCATATTAATAAAAGACATGTTAGTATTGATGTTGTCAGAATAGGACCATAACGTGTCATTCAAGTTCACGTCAAAATTCATGATCATAATTTTACCTGCATTTATGGCTCCCAGTAATACGTGATTACTGTCTAGAGTAGTTGAACAATATAATGAAGCATTGACCATATTGTATTGCTTTGTAGCAAGAATGGTTGTTGGAAATGAATAAGTATGTATTTTTAGGAAAGGAGGTTGATTTCCTGAAATAATTGACTTTGTTGATGTTAGATTTGAAGAAAGGTTGTTTTTGGAAAAATTCGGTTTTTGGAAATTTAAGGTTGTATAATTGTATGGATCAAAGGAATGAATTTTTGTTGATTGATAATCAAAATACAAAAGAACTGAATTAGATCCTTGCCGGTGAAATTCCAAAGGTTCAACATTGTTACTAGTTTGATTAAAGGTTACGTAATTAATATAAGGTTCACCGTTACTGTAAAAGTTTGCTATTTTCATCTCATTACTGTATGATGTAAAGTAGGGAGGATAAGCAGTAACAGGATTTTTTTTGTATGATACTGATATTTTTTCCGGATTTTCAATATATATTCTATGAGGCACGTTTCTATTATAACTATTGATATCAATGTTTTTCTTCCAAATTTCATTGAATAGCGAATCATATCGAATTAAAAAACCAACATTACCCTCCTTAACAAGCACTAGCTTGGTATTGTTTGTGAATTCCGCTATGTCAATTACTTTTGAATCATGTTTTACAACATCGCCACCAAATGTGATGTTTTTATCGAATATTCCAGTTGTTTTATCCGCTCGAATAAAATTCATGTTTTGGTAGTGGTAAGTTGAGGTAAAATTGCCTACTGCACAAACTTTCTGACCTATTACTGAAATAAAATTGGTTGACGTACCATATAATTCTGAGTCCATAGTTAGAGGTTTTATTATTCTGGTGTAGAGGGTATCTCCATTTTGAGTATTCAATTTGGCGATTAACATTCCACCACTAATTCCACCTGAACAATATAAAAAACCATCATCATCGAGGTCGATTGTATTAATATTTACTTCAGTAGTCGGTAATGGTTCAATTTTAAGCCATTCTAAATTATAGTTTTCAAGGTTGAACTTGAGGATCGATAGAAAACTATTGCCAGTGGTGCTCAGTTTTAAAGATAAATAAATATTATTATCTGAAATTTTATAGTCGGAAACATTGTAGTATTCATCGATGTACAAAGATGTGTCAGTTACATAAGCTCCAGTAGAATTATTAAATACAGAGATGTTCCCGTAGTTTGAAAAGCCTTCATCGTTAATTGTAAATGCAACAATGTTTTGGTCAAGTGGATTGATAAATATGCTTTCAAATTTTACAATATCGCTATAATTTTCTTGCCATATTATATTGTTCCAATCATTTCCATCCATTTTGTAAAGTGAATTTCCTAAAAAGAATATGATATTGTATTCATCATCGATTGCTACATTCCATGTACGTGTAACAGGTGTGTTATAAAATGTCTTAGATTGAATAACGTTCCCATCTACCTTACTGATTAAATCAAGCTTTTTTGTATAATTAGTATTGTTGGAAACTGAATCATAAAACATCAAATAACTACTAGAGTTATAATCTTTAATAACGGATGAACTATAAGCATTTGGTGTTGATTTTTTCCATAAAATTTCACCTGTATTTGGATCAAGTTTCCAGTTTTCAATGTTGTTTGCATGCATACCAGATGTGTATAGAAAGTTATCAACTCCAACAAAAATTTGACGTTGAAAATTACTTGTATTATACGTATAATTTGTATTGTCATACAATGCTGTATTCCAAAGAACATTACCACTAGTATCTAAACAAATAACAGTAGGAATTTTCCTTTCCTCGAAGGAAGTTCCTACAATGATTATTTTATCATTGAATTTACAACCAGAATGAATATTTCCTTCTTCTCGTTCGTTATCGGTGAAGTAAATTGGTGTTCCTTGTCCAAATGTTAAATTCGAAACAATAAAAAGCATTAGGATAGTTAATCTCTGTTTCATTTTTTTATTTGTTAATTTAATAGTTCTTTTTTTTACACCGCAACCACTGCTTTGATGTGTGGATGTGGATCGTAATTTAATAATTCAAAGTCTTCCAGCTGGAAACCAAAAATATCTTTCACAGCAGGATTGATTTTCATGGTTGGTAGCGGACGGCAATCGCGTGTTAATTGCAATTTTGCTTGGTCGATGTGATTGTTATACAAATGCGCATCGCCTAAGGTATGAATGAATTCTCCTGGTTCTAAATCACAAACTTGTGCAATCATCATGGTAAGCAAGGCGTATGAAGCGATATTGAATGGAACCCCTAAGAAAGTGTCAGCACTGCGTTGATACAATTGGCAACTCAATTTTCCGTCCGCAACATAAAATTGAAACATGGTGTGACAAGGAGGAAGCGCCATGTTGTCGACATCAGCAACGTTCCAAGCGGAAACCAACAAACGACGAGAATTTGGATTGCGTTTAATTTGGTCAATCAGGTTCGAAATTTGATCAATTGTTCCACCGTCTTTAGCTGGCCAAGAGCGCCATTGGTGTCCATAAACAGGTCCTAAATTTCCATTTTCATCCGCCCATTCATCCCAAATACTTACCTTATGATCATGCAAATATTGAATGTTTGTATCTCCACGCAGAAACCAAAGTAATTCAACAATTATGGATCGTAAATGGAGCTTTTTGGTAGTCAAAACCGGAAAACCTTCTTGTAAATTATACCGCATTTGATATCCAAATACCGAAATTGTTCCCGTTCCTGTTCGATCACCTTTTTGTGTTCCGTGATCCAAAATATGCTGTAATAAGTCGTGATATTGCTTCATTTTAACTTGTTTGCGGGTTTTTTTGACGAAATTTTGCTTCGAAATTACAAAATTTTGAAACGTTGTCACTTAAAATTTTTACATTTGGTTGGTACATTTTTTACCTAAGGGAAATCAAAATATAAAATATGAAAAAACTAGCTGTTTTCGTTGCAATCACGTGTCTGTCAAATTTTTCATTCGGTCAAATCAAGAAAAAGCTTTTGGGAGTATATGAAGGTAAAGTACCTACTTACGAATTGAATACAGGTACCGATCTCATTCAAGTGAAAGAAGCAACGATCCAAGTTGATTTGACGGCAATCGGTTTGAGTATTACAGTTGGGAATCAGAAGAAAATGGGGACTTACAACATTGTTTTGGATACAGACAGTTATTATGTGTTGGAAGCAATTTTAGAAAATCAAGCAGCTCCAGAACGAATCCTGCTTTACAAAAAAGGGAAAAAACTTTCTCGCGAAGGATTAACGCCACAGCCAGATGCTCTTCTGGTGAAAATGAAGAAATAAAATTAGTTAGTTATTCAACCTTAAAAAATGATACCTGCTATTGTTGCTGATAAATAAGATGCAAGTGTACCACAAAGTAAAGCACGCATACCTAGTTTTGCTAAATCAGCTCTTCTTTCAGGAGCTAAAGCACCAATTCCACCAATTTGCATTCCGACGCTACTAAAATTTGCAAAACCACAAATAGCGATACTTGCTATTAAGTTTGCCTTTTCACTAACAACAGGAACAGAATGTCCAGTTAGATTTTTAAATGCGACAAATTCATTAATAGTCAATTTTTGTCCCAAGAGAGTTGCTACACTACCTACATCATTAGAAGGGACACCCATTGCCCACGCCATTGGATAGAAAATTTTACCAAAAATCGCATCTAAAGTTAATTCTGGATTTACTAATCCCAAAAGCCAGTTTAGCATTGCTATTAGCGCTAAAAAACCAATAAGCATGGCAATTACATTCATTGAAATTTTGAAACCATCTGTAGCACCATGACTAATAGCATCTATTAAATTGACATGCTCTTTTTTAACTTCCAGTTTAACTGTTCCCATGGTTAGAGATTCTTCTGTTTCTGGGTAAACAATTTTTGAAATAACCAATGCGCCAGGTGCTGCCATCAAACTCGCTGCAATTAGATACTCAGCTGGAGCTCCCATAGTTGTATAAACAACAAGAATACCTCCTGCAATACAAGCCAAACTACCACTCATGGATGCTAATAATTCACTATTCGTCATTCCTTTTAAGTAAGGTCGAATCATTACTTGAGCTTCAACTTGACCAACGAATGCGCTTGCAACATTACTTAAAGCTTCAGCACCACTGACTCTCATAATAAAATTCATTGCTTTTGCTATGATTGATACAATACGTTGCATGATTCCAATATGGTAAAGAATGGCAACTAATATGCATACTAATATTATTGTAGCTGTAATATTGAAAGCAAAAACAAATCCACTTGTAGCAAAGTTATCTTGAACTTTTGGAGTACCATTTTTAAAAGTGATAGGACTAACGTGGTTTCCAGCTTTCTGCGTTTTTGGATCAACAGAAACTAATTGGTAAACATGGTTCGTGTTTTCAGAATTTTTTTCAAATTGTAGAGTTGGAAGTTTTTTATTTTTGAGTTCACCGGCAATCACGGAATGAAAAATAAAAGTTTTTCCCTCAGATTCGAGTGTGTCACTTTTGAAAACGTGGGGATTGTACACTTCATTTTCAGTACTTATACCACCATAAACAAAGGAAGCGCCTTCACGAGCGAATTCTTCAATGTGTTGCATTCCTTTTCCAAGAGATTGAAAAAAGCTTTTTACTGGAGGGACTTTCAGAACTAAGAAAGCGATTACGATTTGAAGCGCTAAGCCACTAAAAACAAGTCGAAGATTAATTCTTTTTTTGTTATTGGATACTAAAAAAGCAATACCAATGATAACGATTATTCCTATTATTCCAGTGAAGCGATCCATAAAAAAAAGTTGAAGATTTAACTTTGTGAATTGGTGCGTTTGCTTATTTCATCTCGAAGTAATGATGCCTTCTCATAATCTTCTTCGTCAAGCGCCTGATTAAGTTGTTCTTGTAATTCGGTGATAGATAATTGAGTGAGTGAATTTGTTATTGGGTTTGATTCATCGCTTTTGTTTGGTTCCACATCAGATGAAAACTCATTGTTTTCGTCCAAATGTATTCCGGCGCTAGCAAGAATATTTTCGAATGTATAAATCGGACATTTGAATCGAACTGCAAGTGCAATCGCATCGGATGTTCTCGCATCGATTTCACTTAAATGTCCGTCTTGTTCACAGATGATTTTGGCGTAGAAAATTCCTTCGTTTAGGTTATAAATGACCACTTCTCTCACTTGTATGTGAAAAGAGAGGGCCAGACTTTTGAATAAATCATGTGTAAGTGGTCTTGTTGGAGTCATTTTTTCAAGTTCAATGGCAATTGCTTGAGCCTCGAAACCACCAATAATGATTGGAAGACTTCGTTTTCCACCCACTTCAGCAAGTATCAAAGCATAAGCACCTGATTGAGTTTGAGAGTATGTAAGACCAACAATATCCAGTTTTACTTTATCCATGTTTTATTCTGTTGTAGCTCTTTATATCAATGAATTAGGGAAGCAAAACTTGCTTCCCTAACCAATTATTGCGAGGTAAAAGTAATGATTCTATTTGAATCTTAGTGATTCGAACGGAATTTTTTTACCGCTTCTGTTAAGCGTGGCAATACTTCGAAAGCATCTCCAACTACACCATAGTCAGCTGCTTTGAAGAATGGTGCTTCTGGATCTGTGTTGATTACAACAATCACTTTTGAACCATTTACACCTGCTAAATGTTGGATTGCACCTGAAATTCCAGCGGCAATATATAAGTTTGGACGAATAGCAACTCCTGTTTGTCCAACGTGTTCGTGATGAGGTCTCCAACCAATATCAGCAACTGGACGAGAACAAGCTGTTGCAGCTCCTAATGCGGATGCTAAGTCTTCAACCATTCCCCAGTTTTCAGGACCTTTCAATCCACGACCTGCTGAAACAACTAATTCTGCTTCAGGAAGTGGAATGTTTCCTTCTGGTTTTTTTGTTTCGATTACTTTGATTGCACCCGAACCTGCATTTCCATTAAATTCTTCAACAGATGCAGCTGATCCAGTTACTTCTGGTTGCAAGGTGTTTGGTAATAATGAAATGATTTTTTTGTCTGTTTTCACGGATACTGTTCCAAATGCTTTTCCAGAGAAAACGTTTACTTTACATGAAAATCCGTTTCCAGTTTCTGGTAATGCAATTGCACCTGAAATCAAACCTGCTTTCAAACGAACAGATAGGCGAGGAGCTACTGCTTTTGCCGTTAGATCATGAGAGAAAACAAGGATGTTAGCCCCTGTTGATTCCACTGCATTTGCAATTAAACGCGTTGTTTGTTGAGCATCTGCTTGAGTCAACGATCTGTCAACTAAAACTTTGCTTGCACCGTATTCGCCTAATTTTGCTAAGTCAGTATTATTTCCGTTTGTTACAACGATTACATCTTGACCTAATTTTTTGGCATAAGTAACTGCTTCAAAATCCGCTTTACCTAGTCCGTTTTCGCTATTGATATATACTAATGTTGCCATAATTTCTTAGATAACTTTTGCTTCAGAGTGAAGTAATTCAACCAATTCGTCCATGTTTGTTGGATCGATCATTTTACAAGCCGATTTTGCTGGTGGCAAGGTATATTCTTCATACGATGTCAAAAAATCAATTGCTACAGGAGCAACTACATTTAACGGTTTCGTACGAGCAGCCATAATGCCACGCATATTTGGAATTCGTTGTTCTGCCATTCCTTTTGCACAACTAACAACTGCTGGAGTTGATGTTTCAACCACTTGAACACCACCTGCAATTTCTTGCTCTAATTTCAACGTTGTTCCGTTTACATCCAATTTTTCAGCCAAAGAAACGAAAGGAACATCCATTGCTTCTGCAATCATTCCACCAACTTGTGAACCATTGTAGTTGATTGTTTCTTTTCCTGTTAAAACCAAATCAAATCCATTCGCTTTAGCATATTCAGCAATTTGCATCGCTGTGTAATAAGCATCTGTAGGTTCTGCATCAATTCGAACAGCATCGTCTGCACCAATTGCTAACGCTTTACGAATTACCGCATCGTCTGCTGCTGTTCCTACTGTAATGATAGTAACATTTCCTCCTTGAGCTTCTTTGATTTCAAGCGCACGAACCAACGCGTACCACTCGTCATAAGGGTTTACAATGTATTGAACACCGTTTTCATCAAACTTCTTATTCCCATCTGTGAAGGCAATTTTTGAAGTTGTATCCGGCGATTTACTGATACAAACAAGTATTTTCATTTTCTGTCCTTTAACTTTATGTCTTGCAAACATAACAAACAATTCTGTTTTTTTGATCGTTAAAGTGCAAAATTTTGTTAGAAAAAACTATGCGTGCTTAGTATATCTGCTTTTCTGGTGTTTCCGGAAGTCAAATTCAAAGTTAAATTCGATTAAATTGATTAATTTTGACGCATTAATCGAAAATCGTGCTCAATAATTGAATCGAAAAAATCATAATTGAGTTGATAATAAAGAGAATAGATGAAGACTGTACAGTTTAGAGAAGCTCTACGTGAAGCGATGTCAGAAGAGATGCGTCGTGACGAAAGCGTATTTTTATTAGGAGAAGAAGTAGCTGAATACAATGGCGCATATAAAGTTTCGCAAGGAATGTTAGATGAATTTGGTGCGAAACGAGTTATTGACACGCCTATTGCTGAACTTGGTTTTGCTGGAATTGCTGTTGGAGCATCGATGAATGGGCTTCGTCCAATTGTCGAGTTTATGACTTGGAACTTTGCCATTTTAGCAGCAGATCAAATCATCAACAGTGCAGCAAAAATGTTGCAAATGTCAGGTGGTCAATATTCATGTCCAATTGTTTTCCGTGGTGGAAATGGAACTGCTGGTCAGCTCGCAGCTACGCATTCACAAAGTTTCGAAGCTTTTTATGCACATGTGCCAGGTTTGAAAGTAATTACTCCTTCTAATCCCTATGATGCAAAAGGTTTGTTGAAAGCAGCTATTCGCGACAATGATCCTGTTGTATTCTTGGAGTCAGAGAAGATGTATGGTGATAAAGGTGAAATTCCCGAAGGAGAATACATTATTCCAATTGGTGTTGCTGATGTAAAACGCAAAGGAACGGATGTAACAATTGTTTCTTTTGGTAAGATCATTAAAGTAGCTTATGAAGCTGCTGAGATTTTAGAAAAAGAAGGGATTTCATTGGAAATTATCGATTTGAGAACTATTCGCCCAATTGATTATGCTTGTATTGTAGAATCTGTTAAGAAAACAAATCGTTGTGTTGTTTTAGAAGAATCTTGGCCGTTAGCGTCGATTTCATCTGAAATTTCGTACCATCTGCAACGTTATGCTTTTGATCATTTGGATGCTCCAGTAATGCGTGTAACACAAACAGATACGCCGTTTGCTTTTTCACCAACTTTGATTGATGAAGCTTTACCAAATGTAGAACGTTTGATTATAGCAGTAAAGGCAACTTTGTATCGCAATTAATTTAAACAACATATTTTATTTTGAAGCCCTGAGTAATCGGGGCTTTTTGTTTGTCTTCATGTTTGATTTGCAATTGAAATCCTATGTTAAGGTTACCAATCAAATAGTGAATTTAAGCGCAAATAACTTTGTTTCTTCCCTGTTTATGGGATTTATTTTAATCGAATTATTTAACCACGAAAAAGGGCTGCTCAAATGAATGAACAGCCCTTTACAAATATTGATTTGAATGATTATCTAATCACCAATTTTTGTGTAGTAACAACACCATTTGTTACAAAGTTTACCATGTAGATTCCTTCGTTCAATGAAGATGTGTTTACTTTTACTACGTGGTTACCCGCTGTTTTATTACCTAAGTTTTCGGATAAAACTACTTTTCCAGCCAAATCAGTTACATTCATTTCAATTGCTGTTTCAGCAGCTAAATTGAAAGATACTTTTGCTTGATCTTTAGCTGGGTTTGGATAAATCGCGAATTCAGTTCCTTTTTCAACTTCGTTTACATTCAAAGATTGATCAAAGTTCATACGGATTGCCGGAGAGAATCCCCATCCAATGAAATGATTCACTGCTTCATTTGTTCCGAAAGGACCGTAATTAACTGTTCCGTTATCAGAGTCACCGTTATCAGAACCCGCAATAAACAAACGCTCTTGTCCTGATTGATCAACTAATGCTTGGATGATGTAAGTTTTTCCAGCAGTTAATGGAACTGCAGAAGAGAATTTTACTGTAGTGATTCCGTTTGCAATTGCAGATGCAGGTACTACATAGTTTGTACTAGCAATCGGAGATAAATCTTGGACACTTGATAATTCCTCGTACACAATCAACTCCAATTCAATTCCTTCATCTGTTCCTTCTTCGATTAACAAGTCGATTCCATATAAATCGTCATTTGCAACGATTTGGTAACGTGTTCCAATAGCTACAGGTGCATCTTCATCCAAACGGTAGATTCCACTTCCTGGATTGTCTCCACCAAGAGCATAGTCATGGCTGTATGTATTTAATGTTGTTTCAAAAGTAACATTTGTTTCATCGTTTGCTACATTGTCATCCGAAGGTAAAGCAAACTCTACGGTATAGTTTCCTACTGTTGAAGGTGTGTAGTTTGTCGCTACCCAAAATGTATCAACTTCACCTGGTGCTAATGTAAATGGATCAGTTGCTCCTGTATAAACAGATGTGTTACCCAATTTGATTTCAACTGTAGCCGTTTTGTTTGTTTGCGCTAATAAACCTGTGTTTCTTACAGCAACACCAACAACCGCGGGTTGTACTTGAGATGTAGGAACACGTGAGTAATCAAATGCATTGATAATGTCACCTGGCCAAGCTGCTGTAATTCCTAAGTCATTGTCAGGAATGTTTTCAATAACAACATTGTCTAAGTAGAAAGGAGCACCATCAAGTCCAACATAATGGAAAGCGAACATCACATCTTGCCCGGCATAATCTGATACATTAACAAATGCTCTAAACCAGTTGTATGCACCTCCGTCTAACCAAGCGTCTGAATACGATGCTTCTAACAAAGCGTCGTCATCTTCTTGCCAAAGTGGAGCAGACCAAGTTTGACCACCATCTGTTGATGCATGAACTGTAATGTCAGCATTGTCAAAATTGGTAACATGCCAATAGGTGCTAGAAGCAAAATCAAATGCAATTTGGAAATTTTCTCCAGCTGGCAAAGTTACTTCCGGCGTGATGAGGTATTCATCGTGTTGATCTGTACTGTTCACATACAAAACAGCTGCACAACCACCTGGATTTGTTCCATTGAATGCATCGATGTTTTGTGGATACCCTCCAGTTGCACGACGGTGCCATTCTTGATTTGCGGCTGTTACAGTTGAAGTTGAACCACTTTCTTTTGTCCAATCTTGAGGAGGGAAAGTTGTGCCTTCAAAATCTTGAGAAAGGATAACAGCTTTTGAAGTAAATGATGGTTGCTTGGTGGATGGTTTTGACTTTCCAACCTGGAAAGGAACCGATCTTTCATCTGCCTTACGGATTGCAGAACCATTTGTTTGAGCGAATGCCGTAGAACCAAATGCTGCAAATGCAAGTGCAAGTGTTGTGTAACGTAATTTCATTTCATTTTAATTTTAGATGTTAACAAAAATAACGATAATTCATAATAAAATCACAATCGTTTGAAAACTATAACGAAGAATGATGTTGGTTGGTTTGGTGTTACTATGGGATTAAATCAACCTACATTGAGTTAGTGGTTTTGTTTGTTGAGGGAAAGGTATGATTTAATGATTAATTGAAAACAGATAAATAAAAAAGTCTCAACTTTCCGAAGAAAATCAAGACTTATTTTAACGAGCTGGAAGCGCTCATTGTAAAACTGTATCTAATAGAACAATCACTTGTGTGATTATGAAGTGGTCAAAAAAAAAACCAGAGCTTGAAACAACGCTTTTGTTGTGTTTCTCACTCTGGTTTTGTACTCGGAGCGGGACTTGAACCCGCACGCCCATACAGGCACAGGATTTTAAGTCCGGCGTGTCTACCAATTC
>CAYRMV010000041.1:0-23727 GCA_964425255.1 uncultured Flavobacteriales bacterium | reverse complement strand
CGCGACCCGGTGGTCGAGGTGGACATATCATCGTTCGTGGAAATGCACAATTGTGGACACTTTTGCATCTTAAATACCAAAAACACTTAAAAGCAGGTCACGGAGCTCACGGAAGTGGGAATTTGAAAACAGGTGCACAAGGAGAAGATAAGTATATTGAAGTGCCTGTTGGAACCATTGCCCGCGATCCAGAAACAGATGAAATCTTATTCGAAATTTCCGAAGATGGTCAAGAAGAAATCCTGATGCCAGGCGGTAGAGGTGGAATGGGGAACAACCATTTCAAGTCACCGACCAATCAAGCTCCTCAGTTTGCTCAACCGGGTGAACAAGGGCGAGAAGATTGGCGTATTTTGGAATTGAAAGTTTTGGCGGATGTCGGTTTGGTTGGTTTTCCGAATGCAGGAAAAAGTACCTTACTTTCCGTGTTGTCAGCTGCGAAGCCTGAAATTGGAGATTATCCCTTTACAACCCTGCGACCGAATTTAGGAATTGTCAACTACCGCGATTATCGTTCGTTTGTGATGGCAGATATTCCCGGAATTATCGAAGGGGCGCACGAAGGAAAAGGAATCGGTTTGCGTTTCTTGCGCCACATTGAACGAAATTCTTTGTTGTTATTTATGATTCCTGCAGATGCGGATGATATTCAGGAACAGTACAATGTATTGCTGAACGAGTTGCAACAATTCAATCCCGAGTTGTTATACAAAGACAAAATTTTGGCAATTACCAAGTCCGATATGTTAGACGACGAATTGAAAGAAGCGATTTCGAAAGAACTTCCAACTGGAATTCCTTCCGTATTTATTTCTTCCGTTGCTCAACAAGGATTGACAGAATTGAAAGATCTTATTTGGAAAAAGTTGAACGATGGAGTGGCTGGAAGCGATCGATCGTAAGCTGGTTTTTGCCATAAACAGTTTGCACGCTCCTTGGTTAGATGAGTTTATGTGGATTGTTTCTGGAAAGGTTGTTTGGATTCCGTTTTACTTATTGTTGCTTTTCTGGACTTACAAACGCTATGGAATCTGGAAAACAGGATTGTTCTTAGTATCCGTTGTTCTTGCGATTGCTTTATCGGATTTGATTTCGGTGCATGCATTTAAAAATGTATTTGAACGCTATCGCCCTTCACATCATGCTGAATTAACGGATCGTTTGCATTTTTACAGAATGCCTAACGGAGAATTGTACAAAGGTGGCCAATTTGGGTTTGTTTCCTCACATGCGGCTAATTTTGCGGCTATTTGCGGATTTACTTGGTTAGCAGTAACCCGAAATAATCGAAATAGATCCCTTTTCTTGTTGTTTGTTTTCATCTTGGTTTGTTTCTCTCGCATTTATTTGGGCGTCCATTACACAAGTGATTTATTGGTTGGTGGATTGGTCGGATTCGCCGTTTCCTACGCGATTTATGCCTCTCTTTGGCGTGGATTAGCGGGAAAAAAATAATTCCTTTTGTTGAATGAAGCGTATCTGATTCACTTTATTCCGTTATGGAACAAATTTTGTTATCTTAGAAACATGAAGTTTGGGCTAATTCTTTTGACATTTTTATTTTCGACGACATTATTTGCACAGTTAAAATTTGATCGTATCGAGCATTCTTTTGGTGAGCTTTCTGCTCAATCCGAGCGTTTTGTTGATTTCAAAGTGACCAACGTTGGAAAGAAAAAAGAATACTTGCTTCGTGTTCAAAAACCCAATGAAGTGGTCTACATCGCAAGCGGTCAATTTATCGAACCAGATAGTTCTTTGTTACTTCGTTTTCAGGTGAATCCCAAAAAGACAGGGAAATTCAATTACGAGATTCCCGTGTTTACATCTGATCGTGCAGAAGCAGTTGTGTTGAAATTGACAGGAAATTTGAAAGAACTTTCAAACGATCCGCTGGCTTCGTTTCAAAATTGCCCCGATTTTTCTGCCGTTCCGTCAACTAGCGCAACAGATTTCAAGCTGACGGTTGTCACTTTAGACAAGGATACCAAGGAATTGCTCGCTAAGTCTACCGTTTCTTTGCTCCAAAATGGTCGCGGAATTGGTTCGTGGAAAACAGGAAAAAATGGTTCGTTTAGTGACCGTGTTCCTTTGGGATATACGTATTTCTATGCGACACACGATGGCTATTTTCCAAGTGAAAAAGGAATGTACATTAATTTTCAGCGCAATTATGTCGAAATTGAATTGGCGAAAAACCCCGCAATCTGTTTGCCTTTTCCAGCTCCGAAAAAAGATTCTGTTCCCGAGTTGATTGTTGAACAACAAGTTCCTTTGCAAATCGAAACACAATTGTATTCGGATAATCCAACTCCGCCAGCGCAACCTTTGGAAACGGATTACCAAAAAATCCCGTTTGAAAACTTTGATGAAACGCATTTCAAACCGATTAATGTCGTGTTTGTCTTAGATATTTCGGGTTCTATGCGCGTAGGAGATCGCATGGAATTACTGAAATTCAGTTTGAATCAATTGGTCGATGTTTTGCGCCCTGTTGATCGCATGGCCATCATTACGTATGCAGATAAGGCGAAAGTGTTGGTTCCGTCTAAGAATGGGGATCAAAAAGCCGCGCTGAAAGATCCAATTGCCCAACTGAAAGCAGAGGGATACACGGCGGGAGGAGATGGAATTGCTCTGGGATACAAGCAGATGAACAAAAACTTCTTGGAAAATGGCGCCAATCATGTAATAATCATTACGGATGGGGCGTTCAACAAAAATTCCGATGAATACAAAAAAGTGATTGAAAAGTACAAGTCCAAAGGAGTAACTTTTTCCGTTGTCGGAATCCAAAATACCGAAAAAGATGCGGCAAAAATGAAGGAAGCAGCTGAGGTCGGGAATGGTCGCTACACTGCCATTGATAAACTATCGGATGCACAGATCAACTTGATTCAAGAAATACGTTTGGCAACGTTTAAAGGCAATGTGAAATAACTGATTTGTGGTAATACACATTTTTCCTCGTATCTTTGTGCCGTGGTAAAAATCAAGGACATTGAATTGGGAGAATTTCCCTTGTTGCTTGCACCGATGGAGGATGTAAGCGATCCGCCGTTTCGGGCTTTGTGCAAAAAGCATGGAGCTGATTTGATGTATACCGAATTTATTTCTTCCGAAGGATTGATTCGCGATGCCATCAAAAGCCGTAAAAAACTCGATATTTTCGATTACGAAAAACCTATTGGAATTCAAATTTTTGGTGGAGACGAAGAAGCGATGGCGATTTCCGCTAAAATTGTGGATGCGACTCAGCCTGATTTGTTGGACATTAATTTTGGTTGTCCAGTCAAAAAAGTAGTGTCCAAAGGCGCCGGTGCGGGTGTTTTGAAAGACATCGATTTGATGGTGCGCTTGACCAAAGCCTGTATCGACTCCACCCAATTACCAGTAACTGTTAAAACGCGTCTGGGCTGGGATCATAGTTCAATCAATATCCATGAAGTGGCCGAACGCTTGCAGGACATCGGGATAGCAGCTCTGACGATTCACGGACGCACCCGTGCACAAATGTACAAAGGCGAGGCAGATTGGAATCACATTGCCGAAGTAAAGCATAGTTCAAATATTCATATTCCCATTTTTGGAAATGGTGACATCGATTCCCCTGAAAAAGCCTTGGAATACCGCCATCAATATGGTGTAGACGGAATTATGATTGGACGAGCTGCGATCGGTTATCCATGGATTTTCCGTGAAATCAAACATTTTTTTGCGACAGGCGAAAAGTTAGCGCCACCAACCGTTGCCGAACGAGTAGAAGCTGCGCGCGATCATTTGTTGATGAGCATCAATTGGAAAGGGGAGCGTTTAGGAATTGCCGAAATGAAACGTCATTACACCAATTATTTCAAAGGAATTGCTCATTTCAAAGAATACCGAACCAAATTGGTAACCTCTTTTGATTTAAATGAAATTCTAGATTTGCTTGCTTACGTGGAAACGAATGAAAAAGAATTTGAATTCGCTCATTCCAATTAATCAATAATAGACATAGTTTTCGATCCGAACCACAGAAATGACATGGGTTGTTTGATCGTGGAACAAAATCGAAGAAAGTAATCCAGTCATGTAGTTGTAAATGATGCTGACTTCATGGAGATAGACACCGTTTTTGTAGCTGTGAATTTCTTTTAAATTTCCCAAATGATCATAGACGTAATTCTTCTCCCAATTGGAAAACGGATTGTTTGGTACTTCAAATTCTTCTCGAATTAATTGCCCTTTTTCGTTGTATTTCCAACGGTGAAATTGCCGTTCGGAAGTCCGCAAAAAGATGCGTTCCATTGATTCATTTTTGCCATTTTTCAAAACAAATTCTTCGCGAATAAATGCTTGATTGTGTTGGTTGTATGTTGTTTTAATTCGTCTGTTTTCGAGCGAGTCGTACTGATAACTTTCTCTGTTTAGAATGTTTTCTTGGTAAATTTCGGGCTCTGTAACAGTATGAGAAGAATCTACATCGCGGTGAATTTCTTTCTTTTTCACCAAACCATTCGGAAAATACCAAAAATGCTGTGAAACAAAACCAAGCCAATCTTTGCTCCGAATCATCGACAGACGTTTGTCCGAATCATACTGATAGAAATAAATGCTTGTATCCTGAATGGTTCCGATTTCTTTGGTGTCGAATGATTGAATGAGTCTTCCTTGAAAATCAAAGGTATAGATCAACTCGGAATTCGTTTCGATCATCGGTTGTCGCATTCTTTTTACATTGTATTTTCCCTTGAATTGCTTGATTCCATGTTTTTTTAGGGTGTCAAGATGAAAAAAAGGGATTTCAGTAAATGCTTGTCCCAACTGATTTTGAATCAATTGAGTAAACGAAAAACAAGTAGAAAGTAAACAAAAAATAAGGAGAAAAATCTTCACGAGACAAAGAAACGGTTTTCCAAACGGAATAAAAAGGATTTAGTCATAAATTATCTAAAATTTGCTTTGATGAGATTCAATCTGATCTTCAATTCTAGAACAAAAATCAGAATGAACCGCATATCGAATGAAAACAATCGGTATTTTTGTGAAAAATAAAGAACTATGGATATTTTAGTACGCTCACACTCAGGTTTACGTTACATCGTTTTACTTTTGTTGCTTATCGCGATTTTTAACGCCGTTTCATCCAAAGGAAAAGGGATTTACGAGAAAAAAGATAAGATGATTAATCTTTTTGCAATGGTGTTTTTACACGTGCAATTGTTGTTGGGTTTGATCTTGTATTTTACTTCCAACAAAGTTCAGTTTATCGAAGGGTGGATGAAAAGCAGTGTGTTGCGTTTCTATGGAATGGAGCACATTCTTTTGATGGTATTGGCGATTGTTTTGGTGACAATCGGGCGCAAAAAAGCAGAGAAAGAAGAACTTGCAGCGAAGAAACACGGTAAAATTGTGTTGTGGTATACCATTGGTTTGTTGTTGATTTTGGCAGCAATTCCATGGCCTTTCCGTAATTTGGGAGCAGGATGGTTCTAAGTAGAAATACGATTTTTATATCTTTCGTTTTGTTGCTTGCATCATGTTCATCTTCAATTGATTCGAGTGAAACATCGAAATATCAGGGAGAACAAATTGAGCAAGTTTCAGCAGCAAATTTGTATTTGCTTCATTGTGAAACCTGTCATGGTGTAGATGGTACACAAGGTACAGGAGGAGCGGCTAATTTGCAGACAAGTAAACTAGAAGATGCAAAAATCAAAGAAACCATTTTGAATGGTAACGATTTAGGTATGATGCCTTTTCGGGGAATCATCACCGACGATCAACAAGTCAACGACTTAGTCGAATATGTAAAATCATTGCGAAAATAAATAGATGCAAGAAGGACACGTGACGGTGGATGCCGTGGAAGAAGAATGTGTGTTGGTGGGTGTGATTACACCTGATATTTCAGAAGAAACAGCAAAAGAGCATTTGGATGAATTGGAATTTCTAGCAGAAACTGCTGGAGCGATTTCCCGTGGAAAATTCTTGCAAAAATTGCAAATGGCGAATCCTAGAACCTATGTAGGGACAGGAAAAATCGAAGAAATCCGCGATTATATCAAAGAACGAAATATTGAACTAGCCATTTTTGATGATGAGCTTTCTCCGTCTCAATTGCGAAATATTGAAAAAGTTCTTGAGTGTAAAGTGTTGGATCGCAATATTTTGATTTTAGATATTTTTGCTAGCCGAGCAAGAACTTCCCATGCAAAAACCCAAGTTGAATTGGCGCAATTGCAATACATGTTGCCCCGATTGACTCGCATGTGGACCCACTTGGAACGTCAAAAAGGAGGGATCGGACTTCGCGGTCCGGGTGAATCTCAAATCGAAAGTGACCGTCGTGTGATTCAATCGCGTATCGCTTTGATGAAAGAGAAACTCAAGGAAATCGACAAGCAAATGGCTGTTCAACGCGGAAATCGAGGACAGTTGGTTCGTGTTGCTTTGGTCGGATATACCAATGTGGGAAAAAGCACGTTGATGAATTTATTGAGTAAATCAGATGTTTTTGCTGAAAATAAATTGTTTGCCACCTTGGATACAACCGTTCGCAAAGTTGTCATCGAGAATTTGCCTTTTTTATTGACAGACACAGTTGGATTTATTCGAAAATTGCCACATCAATTAGTTGAATCCTTTAAATCTACTTTAGATGAGGTGCGCGAAGCAGATTTGTTGGTGCATGTACTGGATATTGCTCATCCCAATTTTGAAGATCATTATCATGTTGTGAATCAGACCTTAGCAGAATTGGATAAAACGGAAAAACCGACCATTCTTGTTTTTAATAAAGTCGACGCATACGTTCCTGAAGAGCGAGCAGAAGATGATCCGAGTCCAATCAAAGAAAGTCAACTTCCGTTGGAAGAGTTGAAACGAACGTGGATGTCGAAAATGAATAATACGCAATGTGTTTTTATCTCGGCACAAGACAAAGAAAACATCGAAGAGCTTAAATCGGTTATCTATGAAGAAGTGAAAAAAATCTTCCAAGTTCGCTATCCATATCATCACTTTTTGTATTGATTTATAATTTATTGCTTGTTTTTTCAAAGAAAACTTTTATTCAAATTTTCCGTTAGTTTAAAAAAAAATGCACCTAACTTCTTGGATTGCATCATTTTTCAATTACCTTTGTCCCGATATTTGATTATTAACAAATTAAAACCAAAGCGAAATGTTCAAGTTATATTGTACTTCAGGAGCTCCGATCGGTCAAGGAACTGGTGCGCTCAAGCTTTGGAATTTTATCTAACGGTTACAAAAACATCCATTATATGAAAATCCGAAGCTGTTAAGAGGTTTCGGATTTTTTTTGCCCGAAATCTCGTTTAGCTCCGTCTAGGAGATTATTTTTTAAACAACGATTTATGGGAAATAAATTAAAGGGGAAAGATTTGTTGAAAATCGGTTTTCCCCCTGACAATACAGTAAACATTGCCTTAGGGCTAATCAGTAAATATAAAAAACGCGATTCGAAAGAACGCATATTAGAAGAATTATCCGATGTGATTCACTTTCCGGATGCTTATCTTGGTGACGGAATTTGGGGAAAAATTGCCGAAGGGCTAATCGCTCCTGTGGAAGTCAAGTTTCACGAGTTAAAAGTAGAGCGAGCTCCCTTTGTGATTTATGGTGAAAATGACATTGATGACAAAACGAAACATCAGTTTTATCAAGCCTTGAAACTGCCTGTTTCCGTTCAAGGAGCCTTGATGCCGGATGCGCATTATGGTTATGGATTGCCAATTGGCGGAGTTTTAGCAACAGAAAATGCAGTAATTCCATACGGTGTAGGAGTGGACATAGGATGTCGAATGGCGATGACTATTTTTGATGCACCTGAGTCATTTTACCTTGGTCGAACGCATCAATTGGAAAAATTACTTTCTGAGCACACCAAATTTGGAATGTATGAAACGCATGCTGTCAAGCACGATCATGAAGTGATGGATCATCCGCTTTTTAGAGAAATACCATTGTTGCGGAAACTGCAAGGAACGGCATACCGTCAATTGGGAACATCAGGTAGTGGTAATCATTTCGTTGAGTTTGGATCAGTTCAAATTACCCGTTCAATTGGTGATCTTCCACCAGGAAATTATTTTGCCTTGTTGTCGCACAGTGGTTCTCGTGGATTGGGTGCGTCGATTGCTCGGGAGTATACGAATTTAGCCGTGAAACAATGTCCGCTTCCGAGACAAGTACAGCATTTAGCTTGGTTGGATTTGAATACGCATGACGGTCAAAGTTATTGGAAATCAATGAATTTGGCGGGCGAATATGCTAAGGCATGTCACGATGATATTCATCTTCGATTGGGTAAAAAGTTGGGGTTACGAAAGCTTTTGACAATTGAAAACCACCACAATTTTGCATGGCAAGAAGAGGTTAATGGTCGAAACTGCGTTGTGCATCGTAAAGGGGCTACACCAGCTGGAGTTGGTCAACTTGGAATTATTCCGGGAAGTATGAGTTCGCCAGGATTCATAGTGAGAGGTTTAGGAAAAACGGATAGTTTGAATTCGGCTTCACATGGAGCAGGACGTCAATTTTCACGTTCCGAATGCAAAGGAAGATTCACACGAAGCGATATGCAGAAACAACTCGAAAAAGAAGGAGTTTCACTTCTAGGCGGGTCGATCGACGAAAGCCCGATGGCGTATAAAAACATTCATCATGTGATGGGGAATCAACAGGAATTGGTCGAAACAGTCGGCAAGTTCTTGCCCAAAATTGTACGGATGGATAAATAACTGAAGCAAGTGTTTTGATTTAGATAATTCGAAACACTTGTTTTTTAAAAAAGAAAAAAATGGACAAACAATATGTACATATAACAGCGGCAAACGGACCATTAGAATGTCAGTTAGCTGCCGCAAAAATCTTGGCTGAAATGCTGACTGATTTTCGAAATAATGGATTGAAAGCGGAAGTCATACAGCGGCATCAAGGGGAAGAAAATGGAACAATCACTTCTGCTTTGTTGGAAGTGAGTGGAAGAGATTTACAAGCGATTGTTCAACCGTGGATTGGAACGATTCAATGGATTCAGAAAAGTCCCTATCGACCGAATCACGGAAGAAAAAATTGGTTTGTTGGTGTTTTTCTTCTTGATGTACCAAAGACTCAAAAATGGAATGAAAAAGATTTTGAGATTCAGGCAGTTCGAAGCAGTGGTGCAGGAGGTCAACATGTGAATAAGGTCAGCTCTGCGATTCGAATCATTCATGTACCGACAGGAACACAAGTTTTCGTGCAAGAAAGTAGGTCACAACTACAAAACAAAAAATTGGCTTGGGAACGGATTATCCAAAAATTGGAATCAACCCAATTGGATCAGATGGTTCAGTTAGCCGAAGATTCTTGGTCACAACACCGCGAATTGGAACGAGGAAATCCAGTGAAAGTGTTTACAGGTTTGCAAATAACGCCGAAAAAGCCAGAAAAAAGCTTCAAGAGTACGCGAAGCAAATTAAAAAGAGAATTAGATAAAGAATGGAAATTATGAATACATCTACTTATTTGATTAAAGCGATTGAAAATTATTCATTTGACTTAGAACAATGTTATGAATCACTTAATTATGCTTTGTCATACGAAGAAGATAATCCGATTGCATTGTGTTTGATGGGACGCCTTCAAGATGAATATTTTGGCAATCCTACTTTGGCAATCGAATATTTTGATCGAGCTTTGGGATCTGATTTGTCGTATGTAGAAACCTATTATTACTACATAGATTTATTGATCCGCATTGAAAAATTGGATAAAGCTGCACGTTTGATTGACTATGCAAGCACACACGTTCCATATCAAAAAGTAAAATGGTTGGTTTATGATGCATTGGTACTTGAACGAAGATTAAAATTCAAAAAAGCACAAAAAAAAATGAACGATGCAAAACAGGTTTGCTATGAAAGTTCGGATATGAATTGGATTGAAAGTATCCTTTCCCGAATTGAAAAGAAAAATCAATAATCCATTGGAATGTGCTTAGAAAAGAAAATAGAAGAGGTTGTAAAAGTGTTTTTTACAGCCTTTTTTGATTCCTATCTCAACAAATTAATGTGTCCAACTCGTTTATATTCTTTGTTTTGGAAATCGGTGTACGTTAATTTCCAAATGTACGTTCCGTCAGGACATGGTAAATCATTGTACGTTCCGTCCCAGAAATCATCCAAAGAAGTCAATGTTTTAATGCGTTCACCCCAACGATTGAAAATAATCATTTCGAAGGTTTTTACGTTTCCGCCAACGGCTTTGAATACTTCATTCAACAGGGATTGATTGGGAGTAAATGTGTTAGGAACATACACAATTGCATCGTATATGATTTGAATACTATCGGTGTCAGAACAACCATTTTGGTCTGTATAGCTTACGAAGTACGTATAATTTTGATTCGGATTCGCGATGGGACTTGTACATACAACACAACTCAAATATTCACTGGGGCTCCAAATGTAAGTCCCTGGAGTTGTACTTGTCGCACCTAATTGTACCACATCTCCAAAGAATGCATAAATATCAGGAACAGTTTGAATAAAGGCTAAAGGATATACATCTACCAAAACGCTTGAACTATCGATACATCCGAATTGATCTGTCCCAACAACGGTATATGTTGTTGCTTGATTGGGTGAAGCAAAAACGGGATTAGCAGTTGGACTATTCAACGAAATGGCAGGTGACCAAACATAGGAAACACCGCCGCTAGCTTGAAGAATAGCAGATTCACCAATACAAATTATCGTGTCATTAAATGCTTGAATGTTAGCAGAAGTAATATCGACAAAAACACTATCCAATTCGGATCCACAAGCATTGATGAATTCACAATAGTACCATGTGTCGACCGACGGATTTACAGTTACTAAACTACCTGTTGTAGGAGTTATCGCAGCGTTTGGCGACCAACTATATGAATCGGCACCCGAAACTTGGATAATTCGGGAAGAACCTTCACAGATTGTAACAGTATCCGGAATTACGGGTTGAGGAGGAGTGAAGAAGACATTGACAAACACATCTGCATTGAATTCACATCCCGTCGGAGAAATTACGGTAACTTCATACGTTGTCGGTTGGGTTGGGGTAGCGATTGGTGTAGCACTTGTTGGATTATCAAGAGATGCAGCAGGACTCCAAAGGTAGGTTCCACCACCAGTTGCAAAAAGCGGAACAGAATTTCCAATACAAATCGAAGTGTCATTGGATGCAGTGGCGCTACCTTCCAAAACAGTAACCGTAACTTGTTGCGTATCTGTACCACATGAGTCTGTTATTACCACTGTAAAAGTGGTTGTTTCAGTTAAAGTTGTTGTTGGATTAGGAATTGAAGGGTTTGATACTAAATTGGCTGGCGACCATTGATACGTTGCTCCACCACTGGCATTCAATTGGTAAGTGTCACCCGGACAAATCGGAGCAGTTGGTACCTCAACAGATCCATTAAAATCACCAATGTTTACTTGAAAAGTAACTGTATCAGGTGAAAAACAACCCGCTGCATCGGATACAACCAACGTGACGGTGTAGTTTCCTGGACCTGCATATGTATGAGAAGGATTCACAGCGTTTGATGTATTTCCATCGCCAAAATCCCATTGGAATACATCTCCGTTTGCGCTGCTATTGCTAAAAACTACAGGGTCAGGAAGACAGATTAAAGGAGCTGGATCGCCTACAATTGCTTCAATTTGATTCAATTCGAATTTGAAAACCGCCATGTTGCAGTTGCTACTTGGATTACTTGGAGAAACCACACCTGGTGTTGTGGTAAATCCAAAGTCGTTGCCTTGACAACCGCCACAAACGGCATGATAAATGGTTCCTGATTTATCGAAACGAGATGTACCGCCATCCACGTGATTGGAACTACTCGTCATTCCACCCATATACGTAGCGTACTCCAAAGCAGCAGCATTGGGTGTTAGAACAGCGACATAAAAGTTACTACCATTTGTGTTGGATTGAAAAGCGTCTGAGGTAAGAGGAAATCCGTTACTCGATGAATTGACCGCCTGACTTGCACCTTGAATTGTGTTGACAGTTCCTCCCCAACCAGAAAGATATATTTCATAACAATCCGAAACCAAGAATGCCGTTGGAGAAATCTCAACATGTCCAGAACCTGCACCAATCGTCGTGTTCCAAGATAGAGTTTGCAAGTTTGGGGTGTATTTTCGAATGAATTGACCTGAATTAGAAACGCCGTAAACTCCTGGACTGATGGAAAGGAAACCTTCTGTTTGACCAAAAATGTAAACGTTGTTATCTAAATCTAATTGAACAAAATAAGCTTGATCATATTCGTTTGTACCGATAAATGTTCCTCCGGAAAGAGAGGGGATTCCAGCACTTAATCGAACAACAAATCCATCGGACAAACCACCTGCATTTGTTAATTGATGTCCACTTCCAAAATTTAACGAAGTAGAAGTTGATCCTCCTGCGACATAAATTTCACCCGTTGAGGCAACTTGAAGTGAATTGGCACAATCCAAACCCGTTCCGCCTAAAAAGGATGACCAAAGCATGCCAGTTAGATTGGCGTTTAGTTTGAAAACAACACCATCTTGTGTTCCACTGAGGAAAAGTTGAAAACCATTTGATGTTGGGAAATTTGCTGAAAGCGTTGTACTAGCGACACAGGGATTTCCTTGGGCATCCAATACGATTTCTCCCCGGAATTGATCTCCGTAATTAAATTGCAAAATTCCCGTGTTGAGTCCGTCTGTACTCATTCCGCCAACAAAAGTAGCGCCAAGCAAAGCTGTACCATTGGGGTTTAATTTGGCTACAAACAAATCAACTCCATTCGTAAAAGGAATGTTGTTTTCTGTTTCTGGAGGTCCTCCCATGAATGAACCTTGAAATGCACCAGCAGTAATCGGGAAATTATTCGAGGATGTGACACCAAAGACAAATAACTGTCCTGCGGCATTGCAAATAATACTGTTCGGTGTTTCACTTCCAGATCCGCCCAAATAGGTAGAATACATGAGGGCTGTTCCTGTAGCATTGAATTTCGAAATACCGATATCGACCCCCGTTCCAGAAGCATTTCCAAAACTAACATCGAAAGCACCTTGTGTGATTGGATATCCTGAAGCGAAAACAATTCCTCCGCCAAATACATTTCCAAGAGGATCAGGTGAAGCAGTGAAACCCCAGTTATCAGAACTAGATCCCGTAAACGTAGAAAAAGTTAGTTCAGGATCAATGAAAATCCGTTCGTTTGAGTTGTATCCATTTGGAAATTCATACGTCAAGGTTGTGCCTTTGAGTTTGAATTTAACCATGATTTCGGTACGTTTTCCTTCGGAAGAAATGTTCCACGCTTTGGGTGCAGAGGTAATCACTTCACCAAACCGATGTTCTTCGTGTAAATTTCCTTTTTTATCCACAAAAACACGATTTGCGCCATCAATTTTTAAACGGATGATTTCTGGATTAATTCCTGCTTGAAGTTCAAACACGTATGCCAATTGATGCGATTTTCCTTGGTAAAACAAACTGATGCCTGGATAAATGTTGTGTTGTGCAACTTGAGCAACGCTATACACTTCGGATGCCCATTTGGAAGGATCATTACCTAAATAGTAATTTCGATAAAAAGGAGATGGGTCACTTTCTTGAATCGTTGGAGTTGTCGCATTTTCGAAAGTATGTCGAATTACATGTTGTTGTAAAACTGTTGGGTCTAAATCTGGGTGATCGTGGTCGTCGTGTTTGGGATGTAGCACCTCACCACTGTTGTCAAAATGGTACGTAAATCCGCTATTTTCGAGATATACTTTCCCATGCGTCAATTCAATTCGGTGATTGATTTGTTTTTCCCATTGACCACGGTTGGGGTGAATCCATACGCGTTGGTCTTGTGCATAGACATGCAAAAACAGTAAGTTTAGACACAAAACAATCCAATAACGCATAAACGAAGATACCAAATAATTTAGAAAAGACATGTTTAACTCTCTCGTTAGACGTATATTTTTATAAAAAGTTTGCTTCTTTTTTGTTAAATATGATTATCAACATAAAGTTGGAAAATAAACAAAATTTAATGGTTTGTTAATGGTGTAAGCTAAAACGATTAATTGCGTATCTTTGCGAAAAAAATCAGCAAGTCAGACATGAGTGATGCAATCAAACACGAGTGTGGAATCGCACTTCTTCGCTTAAAGAAACCCCTTCAATTTTATTTGGACAAATACGGAACAGCATTTTACGGATTGAGTAAGCTACAATTGCTGATGGATAAACAAATCAATCGTGGACAAGACGGAGCTGGAGTTGCCAATATCAAATTAGATATGCAACCCGGAGAGCGTTATATTTCTAGGTATCGTTCGATTGATAGCAAACCCATTCAAGACATATTTTCGCATATTTTTAATCGATTTAACGAAATTGAAGAGCAAAATCCAGCTTTACTGAAAGATGTGGATTACCTCAAAAAAAATGCAGGATTCACAGGAGAAGTTTTTTTAGGGCATTTGCGATACGGAACTTTTGGTCGGAATTCGATTGAAAGTTGTCATCCATTTTTAAGACAAAATAATTGGATTACGCGAAATTTGGCTGTTGCTGGAAATTTTAATTTGACGAATGTAGACGAATTGTTCGATGTTTTACTTGAAATTGGTCAACATCCAAAAGAAAAATCGGATACAGTAACAGTGCTTGAAAAAATTGGGCACTTTCTGGATGAGGAAAATGATACGATGTATGATGAGCTTCAGCGACAAGGGTACTCCAATGCAGATATTTACAAACGAATTGCCAAAAATTTAAATATTCAGCGCATCTTAAAACGAGCATCAGAAGATTGGGATGGTGGTTATGCTATGTGTGGTTTGTTTGGACATGGAGATGCATTTGTTTTACGCGATCCAGCAGGAATCAGACCCGCTTATTGGTATGAAGACGATGAAATTTGTGTAGTTGCATCCGAACGACCCGTAATTCAAACGGCATTCAAATTGAAATTTGATCAGGTAAAAGAACTCGGTCCTGGAAACGCATTGATTATCAAGAAAGACGGATTGGTTTCGGAAGTAAGTATCAATGAGCCTACAGAAAATAAAAGCTGTTCGTTTGAGCGTATCTATTTTTCGAGAGGAAATGATTATGATATTTATGCTGAACGCAAAGAATTAGGGAAACTCGTAGTTGATCAAGTGTTAAAAGCAGTAGATTACGATTTAGATAATTCGGTATTTTCCTTTATTCCAAATACGGCAGAAACCGCTTTTTATGGAATGATTAAAGGACTGGAAGATCATTTAAATGATCGGAAATACGCCGCAATTCTAGCCTTAGGTGAAAATCCTTCACCGGAAGACATTAAAAAAATCATTTACCAACGTGCTCGTATTGAAAAGATTGCAATCAAAGACGCGAAGCTACGTACGTTTATCACACAGGATGCTGGTCGCGATGATTTGGTAGCATTGACTTATGACATCACGTATGGATCCGTTGTTCGAGGGAAAGATAATTTGGTCGTGATCGATGACAGTATTGTGCGTGGAACGACCTTGAAACAAAGCATACTTCGCATGTTGGATCGTTTGGATCCGGTAAAAATAGTGGTTGTATCTTCAGCGCCTCAAATTCGATATCCCGATTGTTATGGAATTGACATGGCAAAAATGGGAGATTTTATTGCCTTTGAAGCAGCAATCGAATTGCTGCGTGAACAAGGAAAAACCCAAATTATTGATGAGGTTTACCGCAAGTGCAAAGAGCAAGAAAAATGGCCGAAAGAGCAAATTAAAAACTACGTCAAAGAGATTTATGCGCCGTTCACCGATGAAGAAATCTCCGATAAAATTGCTCAATTGTTAACACCTCCCAACATTCAAGCGGAAGTAAAAATCGTTTATCAAACAGTTGAAAATTTACATGTAGCTTGCCCAAAAAACTTGGGAGACTGGTATTTTACAGGAGACTATCCAACTCCAGGTGGAAACAAAGTAGTCAACCGTGCGTTTATCAACTACATGGAAGGGCGCAACGAACGACCATATTAAATTTGAAGCGATGAAACGACAAACGGCACTTATTTTCTATGTATTGGGAATTTACGTTGTCGTGCAGTTTGCATGGTGGGGATTTCATTTGATTGAACTCACCAAAGAACTCGATACCATCAAGCAGACGATCAGCAACCGTGTTTTCATGATTGTTGGAGAAGGGTTGGTGTTTCTCTTGATTTTGATTTTCGGTTTGTGGCGCATTCAAGTTTCGATCAAAAAAGATCATTTGTTGTCGATGCGGCAAAACAACTTTTTACTATCGGTAACCCACGAGTTGAAAACGCCACTTGCATCCACAAAATTATATTTACAGACCTTATTGAAACGCAATTTTGAGAAAGAGCAACGCGACGAATTGTTGCACAAAGCTTTGCAAGAAAATCAACGCTTGGAGGAAATCGTTGAAACGATTCTCACCGCGGCACGCATTGAAAACAGAGCCTTTAAATTACACCGAGAAAGGATCGATGTGAATCCCTTTTTAATCGATTTGGCCGAACAATTCAATGCGAAAAATGGAAAAAATTGGGTGCAGTTAGAGCTAGATCGCAATTTTTCGTTGGAAACAGACCTATTTATGTTCAAAACCATTGTGCGAAATTTATTGGAAAATGCCTGTAAATACGCAGCAGATTCACCCCATGCGCTACTTAAAACGGAGCTTTCGGAGGGAAACATCAAAATAACCGTTTCCGATTTAGGTCCAGGAATTCCGAAAGAGCAACAGGATGCGATTTTTCGGAAATTTGTACGCATTGAAAACGAAGAAACACGCTCGCAAAAAGGAACCGGTTTGGGATTGTATATCGCATCCGAATTCTGTAAACTTTTGGGCGGAAAATTAACCTACCAAACCAATAAACCTCACGGTTCGATTTTTGAAATTAATCTCACATATTACGCATGACACAGCACATAGGTCTCATCATTTTGGATGGTTGGGGAATTGGTGATCGTTCTCAATCAGATGCCATTTTCCATGCCAAAACACCTTACATGGATTCACTTTTGCAGAACTTCCCGCATGCAACGCTCAAAACAAGTGGGGAAGATGTTGGTTTACCCGATGGACAAATGGGGAATTCCGAAGTAGGGCATTTGAATATCGGTGCAGGTAGAATCGTGTATCAAGAATTGACGCGCATCAACAAAGCCATTCGAGACAAGGAGTTTTTTCAAAATACTGCCTTGATTCGTGCTTTTCAAGAAGCGAAAATCAATGGGAAAGCGGTTCATTTGTATGGATTGATTTCCAAAGGCGGTGTTCATTCGAATCAAGAGCACGTCTATGCTTTGTGTGAAATGGCGCAGCAACAAGGTGTTGAAAACGTGTATATTCACGCCTTTACCGATGGACGCGATTGTGATCCAAGAAGTGGAAAAGCTTTTGTTGAAGAATTGGAACAAGCTTTGGTTGGTTTACCCGGAAAAGTAGCTACCGTGATTGGTCGTTATTTTGCCATGGATCGCGATAACCGATGGGAACGCGTGCAGAAAGCCTATCATTTGATGGTAAATGCAAAGGGAACACATTTTTCATCAGCGATTGAAGCGATTGAAACCTCTTATGCCAACAACATTACCGATGAATTTATCGAACCAGCTGTGATTACCGAAAACGGTCAGCCGATTGCTAAGATCGAAGCAGGAGACGTGTTGATTTCGTTTAATTTCCGTACCGATCGACCGAGGGAAATTTCCATGATGCTGACCCAACGTGATTTTCACGAGTACAATACACACAAGTTGCCCGTTTCGCTCTACACCATGACGAATTACGATGCAACGTTTGAAAATGTTCAGGTTATTTTTGAAAAAGACAACTTGCGCAATACCTTGGGGGAAGTGCTCTCGAAATTGGACCGGACACAAGTACGCATCGCGGAAACGGAGAAATATCCACATGTGACCTTCTTTTTCAGTGGCGGACAAGAAGAACCGTTTTTGGGAGAAGAACGCATTTTGATCAATTCACCTAAAGTAGCGACGTACGACTTACAACCCGAAATGAGTGCGCCCGAAGTGAAAGCGGCAATTGTGGATTACATGCAAAATGAAATGCCGAATTTCATCTGTTTGAATTTTGCTAATCCCGATATGGTGGGACATACAGGTGATTACGATGCGATTGTCAAAGCAGTTGAAACGGTTGATTCATGCTTGGAAGAAGTGGTAGAAACGGGTCGTAAATTGGGGTATGAATTTTTAGTCATTGCTGATCATGGAAATGCCGATTTTGCGATCAACGCAGATGGATCACCGAACACAGCACATTCTTTGAATCCAGTTCCAGTTGTTTTGGTAACTGATCAAAATATTCGGTTGCAGGATGGAATTTTAGCCGATGTGGCTCCAACGATTTTAAGTCGATTGGGAATCGCCTCACCGATTGAAATGACAGGACGAAATTTGGTTGGATAAGAAAAAATCAACTTCAAGCGATTAGATCCATTCCAAAATCCATTTTGCGGTAGGAATTTGTTCGATTTGTTTTCTTGAAAATGTGATCTCAAAAGCATTGGATTGATTGACAAAGAAATACAATTTGACTCCTTCTTTCACAAAAGAAAAATGGGAAGCCCCTTCAAACAAAACTGTTGGGTCACTACATTGACGAAGAAGATCTGGATTTTTTTCGAGTTCTTCCACAACAGCGTTTTGATAAGCTTTGTTTTTGGGGTTGAAAAGCGCATCAAAAGGAACTTCTTTCCACTGCATGTTTTGCCGAATTAGGTTTTTCGTGTGAAAATACACTTCGGTTTGGACAAGTGGATCGTTTGTTTTTCGGTTTCGTTCAAGTGGTATGATTTCCGAATGGTTATTGGGTAACATCGCGCTCAAACTAACACACGAATGGGAACCATATTCTAATTTGAGTTGATATAGCGGTCCGTCGTATGATTTGTGGATTCCATTCTCAACCGTGTGGCGATCTTGTTGGAGATTGAGGTGATAAAATGGATAGAAAAAGGAATAAGCTTCGTCCGTGGCTGCTTGAAGAAACGGTTTTTGTTCAAAAGGACCATTCACAAAAAAAGTGTAATTCGTACGATTCGGCTCAGACCAATATTGAGTTAGGATTTCTTTTTCAGATGCTTGAATCTCTTTTCCATCATGATTTTTAAAAATCAGTTGCCCCTTTTTTTCCACGCCATAGATCAAGGTTTTGGCATCTTGGAAAATTACTCGGAACGAAGTGTAGGAAGTGTCAATAACGTTTGGACGTTCTAAGTCAATTACAGAAACGTGATTTCCCCGCGTGATTCCGACGAAATGCCTTTTCGAAACAGGAAATAGATCCGAATACATGGCTTGAATGATCCATTTGCAATCGGTGTTTAAAAGACCTTTAAAATTATTTTGCTCAGCAATCATTGTTTCCCAGAAAAAAGCGATTCGATCAAACTCTTCTTTCGTGCGGAGTTTTCCGAGGCTATCGTATATTTTCCATTTCCCATTTGCTTGTTGACACCAAATTCGGTTTACGGAAATGAATTGCTGGTTGATTTGTACGTGATTTTCATTGAACAAAAAACCTTTTGTTTGATGCAGTAAATTCACGCCCATTTCAGTTTGAACGAGCGGAAGATTGCCCGTGTTTAAGTCAATGTATTTAACAATGTCAGTCGTGTTTTTTTTCTGGTTGTACACGATTCCAAAATTGGTACCAGCCAAGAGCGTGTAATCTCCCCATATTTTTCGATTGTGATTTCCAAATGGACTTTGTTCCCAGCACGAGCAAGATTCCGAATAACTGATTGGGTAGATATTTCCTTTGTTTTCAAATAAATATGTTTGATCGATTTTTTTTACCATGCGAAGAGGTGTTTTTGCATTCAAATCGATGGAATCGGCTGCAAGTAAAAATCCTGTTGGTAGTTCTTTTTCTGTGTTTTCTTTTAAGGCAAATAGTTCAGAATTAGACAGATGAATTAAACTTAAGAACTCGGGTTTCAATAAAACAGTACCATCTCCAGCTAGGATTCCGAAGCGAAGTTCACCCTTGTTTCGAATACCGAAAACATAGTAGACACGGTGTTTTTGAGTTTCGTAATAATTCTTTTTGGGGATGGGAAACATGCGTGTTTGAAAGGTATCAGCTTCCGCCATAACCATGCCCTCGTTGTCCAGTAAATGATACTTTTTGGTGTTATATTGATAGCCCAAATACCTGCCTTTCGAATCGGGAAAAGAAATCGAATTCAACGAAGAAATTTGGTCGTATTGCGCCGAAACAAGTTCTTTCCACTGTCCATTTAGTATGCCGCGTTTACCATTTTCAACAAAGACAAATTGATGGTCACCGTGCAGACAAAAAAGCGGATTTGAATAATCATAACTTTCTTTTTCGAATTTGTATTTGGGTGGGACAACAAGCTTACCAGCGGCATTGACCAAACCATAACGATTGTTTTTGACGACGATAAAATTCTCACCACAAGGCATTCCCATATCAAAAGTGCTGTCGGAAATGATGTTACCTGATGCATTCACCAAGCGAACATTGCCCGACACCGTGACCGAACCAATGCGCGTATCACCGATCAAATTTACAGGAGAAAGATAAAAACGGTCCAACAAAATTCCATCCAAATACGGAAAAAGCAATTCTCCATTTGCTTCGGCGATGCTACTTTGATAGACTAATCGATTTTCATTCGATGATACGACTTTCACTAGTAAAAATCGTCCTTTTTCCAAGGGATTGATTGCACTGTATTCAAGTGGAAAAATCCATTGCGCATTGCTGTCGATTAATCCCTTTTTTTGGTAGGTAAACTGATTGTTGGAGACACGATCGGAAATCAAATATTTTCCGGGTGAAAAAGTGAAAATTTGCTCAAATTTTGCGGGTAATATTTTCTTTCCGTTGGAGCGAATGATTCCCCATTTTTCGCCTTCTTGGCAAGCATAAATTCCTTTGTCCAACAGCAACAATTGCTGGTACTTTGCCGGAATTAACCAGTTGTTTTCACGGTCTTTCAGCCCATACAAACAAGCCAAGGGATCGCGAACAATTTGCTCTTGCCCGAATGATACAAAATGAAAACTGACGAACAAGAAAAAAAGCAATTGATTCATGACTTACCGTACAAGTATCTTCAAAGATAGTTCAAAAGAAAATGGAACGACAATAAACTTTCAAGCATCTTCTCATAAAACCTGCAGGTAAATTTTCCAGAAACAACATTTTGGGAGCACGTGGTTGGGTTTTTTAGCATTGGATACGATTTAAGCGTATAAAAATAACCAAGGTGGACTAACGCCCACCCTCTATTTACATGTTCTAATTTTTATTTTAATTCATTTTCAAGTATTTAACCTCTTCATTTTCCAATAACAACATTTTGGGGAAACTAACTACAAAGCTTGATTCCGATAGCAATCGGGACTACCGAACCGCCACTTTTAGCTTCGCTGCTACTTCGTGGTGGGTAGGTGCTGTTATGCATTCGGCATTCAATTAATATGCTGTTTTTCTATTATTTAGTTCAACATTAAAAATCACTCTTGCTCCCAATGCTTCAAAAACTTTTAGAATAGTTGTAAATCTAGCGTCAGTTGTACTGTTTTCAATTTTTGATATTTGTGCTTTTTTTACACCAACCATTTCGCCAAGTTCTTCTTGTGTCAAATTTCGTTCTTGTCTAGCTTGTTTTATTGCTTTGCCTAATAAATCAAGACGAAGTTCATTTTCAAACTCATCTCTTTTTTTTGTACCTTTTTTACCGATATATTTATCAGTTAAATCTTCTAAACTGTATGTTTTCATAACTTTTTATTTATAAAATATTTTTCTCTCAATTTTTCAGCGTGCTCAATTTCACTTTTTGGAATTTTGTCTGTCTTTTTTATCAAACCATGAGTTGAAATTACAATTGTATCATTTTTTTCTGATTTGTCCCAAAACGCAAAAAGGCGAAAATAAAATTTATTATATTTTGTTCTAAATTCCCATATTTCGTCTTGAAGTTTTTTAAAAAGTTCTTTATCATTAGTATTTCGAGCTTTCCAAATATTGTAAATAATTTTATCTCTTGATTTTTCGTCCTGTTTATCCAAAAACTCTTTTGCTTCTTCCAAAAACTTGACTCTAAATTTATATTCTTCCACAAAACGCTGATTTTTATTCAAAGAAACAAGTTTCTTATTTAGGAAACAAATTATTTAACAATTATTTTATTGAGTGTGTACTTCTATGCTGATGCATAACTAGTATTTTATCGTATGTTGCCATGTTGTGATGGATAAATATAGTAGAATTTTTGATACACTATCCGATATTTTGGGAACACGTGGTTGAGTTTTTTAGCATAACAGACGATTTAAGCCTATAAAAATAACAAAGGTGGACTAACGCCCACCTTCTATTTACTTGTTCTAATGGTTTTAAGCAACGTTTGATTCTTTTGCTAAATCATATTCTTTAAAGAATGATTCAGGGCTTAATCCAAATTTAGTGGCAAATTTTCGAATTAATTCCTTACTGAACCCTCTCTTATAATTAAGAATCTCTGAAAGAATAGATTGAGGGATTTCCAATTCTTTTGAAAGCTTATAACCAGTGTACCCATTCTCTTGCATTAATGCTTTGAGCAAATCAACAGGAGTTAATTCAGCAAAGGGACTTTTGATTTTTCGGGTGTAATCCTTAATAATCAAATCAAGAATGTAATATTCGCTTTCAAGATCATCATTACCTTTTCCAGCACCTAAAATCTTCCCTATTTCCAAGTGTCGCTGGCTGTATTCTTTGTACTGTTTTTTGTTTATAATTTCTGAGTATTTCATTTCTACTTCTTTTATACTTGCTATACATTAAAACTAAAATAGTTGAACTGTGCATGCATTTACTTTATTATATTCTGCATGAGTTCCAATAAAGGCAACATACAAACAACAATTCTTGTAAAAGTTATAATCACATATCATCCGATAGTTATTACCTCCAATATCAAATACAATTCTGTCATTTTCACAATTCCCAATTATACTTAAACTGGGAAAATCAGCTTTAATGTCATTCAAATCATTCCAATCACAATTTTTAATTCTCTCTAAAAAGATAAGAAAACTAGGCAAAGCTCTGGCATTTTCATTACAATATTCCCATATTGACACTTCAGTTATTACCCTTACTTTCATGTATAATTTTCAAGTTTTATTATACAAATATACACGATGCTTATCAATTTGAGAAGTATTTTTTATTTTTTAACTATTTTTCATTCAAAGTATTCATTTATGCAGCCGCGAAACCGCTTTTCTTTTTTCCTGCGTGTTTGGGAATAATGTACTTTTCGGTTGTTGATGGATAAAGATCTACAACAACTGTTTCCACATTTTAATTAGCAAAAAGCACATCATTCAACTTGTTGCTAAATACTTGTTTGATTTCGGTTCTCCCGACGCATAATTTGTCTGAAAATTCATTTTTTGCTTGGTCGGGACAGGCATCAACGCGCCACACAATTTCGTCAATTCCTTCTTTGGCTGCCTGTTCCGTCTTCGGGCTTTAGTTCCGAAAAAAAGCCTTGTTTTGTAGTTCGTGGGCTGCACTTTCCCGCTTTCGCTCTCATTCCCGCTCTCAAACCTATTGTCTCAACACCCATTGCCTCCATTTCATTCCACCAATCGGTTTAACCCAAATTTTGCATAAAGCATAATTTGCCTGAAAGGCCGACTA
>CAYRMV010000040.1:0-23885 GCA_964425255.1 uncultured Flavobacteriales bacterium | reverse complement strand
GAATCAATTGCTCAAATAAATATTCTCGGATATCTTTCATGAGCACTTCTTCTCTATTTTTTCTCCAATTTAATAAACAACTATTCATATACACATCCTTTTTCTTTTAGTTCGCCTTTTTCCTCATTCGATAACTTTTGCCATTCATCATAACGTGCACGCCAACTTTCTATACTTTCTCCCTCAATATGATTGGCCTCATAACAACTTCCAAACTTTAATTTTGTTTGAGATTGATTGGGATCAACCTCAGTATTTTTTACAGTACCCGCTGCAGTTGACCAAACCAATAATTCTGTTGCTGTAGTTTGATCAGGATCGATAGGTATTCTTATTTCTTCGATTATTTCTGGTGAGGCCTCTTTATTTTTATATGCCTTATCTACTTTGGAAGAGGTCAGAACTCCACCTTCTTCCAATAAAGCTTTCTGTCCCTCACTTAGAGGAGAGTTTCCTGTTTTTACTTCTACGATTTTAACAATTTCTTCCGTTTTTTTGTTCACTACAACAAAATCAGGATAGCTTCCTTTTTTTGTTACTTTTGACCGAAGATAAGGCTTTTCAATAATAATTTCATTCTTTTTTAGATTTTTTCTAAGTTTTTTCTCAACGATTTTTTCTCCTACAATCCCTTGTTTTTGGTTTTTTGCAATTTGTGTTTTAAAGGGAATTCGGCCTGTAACTTTTTTAGAAATACTATTTATTTTCTTTATCGTTTTGGAACTGCTCGCTATTTTTGTCAATCCAACAGCTTTGGATACTAACTTCCCTGCTTTTGAGATTACAACTCCGCCAGGGATTAAACTAGCAAGAGCGAGTAATCTTTCGGACGTACTCAATTTTGTTCCGTCCATACTATATCCAGTTGCTGCTTCCAAACCTGCTTTTATTTGCCCAACAACGGGTATAAAATCCAATGCTGTAGATGCGATTTTTAACCACCAAGGAGGCCCTGCTGCTAATCCTACAATATCAACAAAGAGTATCGGATTATTATCAAATGCCACATACGGACTTTGACCAGGGAAATCATCCATCTCAGGATCCAAACTCATCCACCTTCCTAAACGCGGATCGTACTGTCTAAACTCAGTGGTGTAGGCATTTCCGTTTCCTTTGTGCTCCAAATCCTTCTCCATGCCGTTGTACCCGTAGCGGTACTCGTCGGTGGAGTTTCGTCTGCCCGGCATCTCCATCCCAAACGGGTAATAATCTGCACTCATGATGGTAACTGCCTCGAAGCGGGAACTGCTTTGTACCCGTAGGTTGTGGATTTTTCTACTTAGCTCATAAATAGAGAAATCAACTACCATCGAAGCATCGGGTTGGGCATCTGCCACCGAGCGCTTGAGTACGCCATCCATGTAATAGTTGATGTTACAACCATCTCGCTCGATTCGGAAAACAGTTCCTAAGCTGTAGCTTCCAAAAGCACCTCTGCTTGTTCCAGTTTCATAAATGCGTGTGGTCCAATCTAAATACATGTACCATGCATAGTCTATGGTGTTGTAATGATTATTTGTGTTGGAATACGATAATCCAACCATTACCATGCTATTTTCTAACAAGGTTGCTCCTCCAATTGTCCACTCAACAAAACCGCCTTTTTCGATTTTTTCAACCGAAGCTCCCGCTGCATTCCAACCAACCGTAGTTCCTGTTTTGGTAATCACACCACCGGAAACAGAGATTCCTACTTGATCGGTGATGGTTGGGAATTTTTTGGTTTCCAACTTGCGGTCGGTAATTACCGCATTCACGTTTCCGAGGTAATTGGTGATCTCAAAACGCTTTCTTCCCAGCTGATTGACATAGATTTGAGTGGCTGGAGGTGTAACGATACCGTTGTTGTAGATGGTCAAATTCGCTTCAATGATTCCAACGCGCGAAGCGCCATAGATATACTGTTCGTCCAGCACAGCTGTTTCGTTGGCTCCGTCTCGTTGGATTCGGTACATGGCCATCACCTGCCCATTGGCGTCATAGACATAGAACGTTTTTGTGAACTTGTTGGTTTGAACCACTCCACCAACGCGTGTTTTTTCGATCTTCACGATGCGTTGCCCAAAGGGGTTGTACACAAACTCAATTAACGGCAAATTGCCATCGCTTGGTGTGATCGATTTCAACTTTTTATCTGCACGGGTCCAGACGTAGGTGTTGGCTGCCTGTTCCGTCTTCGGGCTTTAGTTCCGAAAAAAAGCCTTGTTTTGTAGTGAGTGGGCTGGTGCGTTCCTACTCGCCCTATCACACAAAACCAACGTCTTTTTCTTTCGCAAGCTATCGCCCTGCGCCGGGGCAGAGATTGAAATTAACCAATTAATAATCAAACAATTTCAAAGAACAAAATAATGAATCAAATATACGAAAAAGTATTTTCTTTTAATGATTTTTATCCCGAAAATTTTAAAAAATTTCGATCTTTCATTCATTTCATTTTTAACACTACCCTTCAACTTCTGAAACATAAGCTGCTCTGAGAGCAGGTACCCCCTTAACAGCTTTCCATTAAATTCATTACAAAATTTCTTTGTCGCTCTTTATCATTTATAATTTTTTCAATAAAGTCACCCCATTTATAATCATCTTCATCAATGTATTCAAATGGTGAAACATTTAATTTAGTGCTTGGTTTTGAATACAGAAATTTTACCAGCACATCATTTCCATTGATAAGACTAAACTTACTTTCAACATTACTTTGTTCCTCAAGCAATACTCGATGATATTCTGTTATTAGAAACTTTTCATCTCTAAACAAAAAATAAAGATTATTATCTATAACTAATAAAGCGGATAAGATTCCATTAATAAACTTATACCATCCTCTTATTGGTGGATTTGATGTTGTTTCTATTTCAGTTTTTGATTTACAATCAAAGTACTTTATAGCATAATCAAAGTTTCTTAACATCATAATTGTGAGTATTTCAAATTTTAAAATCCTAAATCCTTACCACCGGTTCTTGTTGCACTATTAATTATATCATCCCAAGACTTACCCTGTTGTCTCAAATAGTCAATTGAAGGACCAAGTTTGTCTCCATACTTTTGCAGGTTTCTTTGATAAATCTGTTGCAGCATATTATCAGGGGTAAGTGATTTATATTTTACCCCAAGCTCTCTTCTTAAACCGTGTAAAGTCCTTGCAATTTCTTCAGAAGAACTTCCTGCTGCCCTCATCTTAGATGCAACTGATGATAGTCCTTCAACTTCTGAAACATAAGCTGCTCTGAGAGCAGGTACCCCCTTAGCGGCACCAGATTTAATTGACACGCCACCAGAACGTGTAGATGTTTTTAATGTAAAATTCAGTGCCCAATCTATAGCAACCTCTAAGGCAACCTGCTTTATTATACTTAATCCTTGACCTCTAGTTGTTACAGCTCTTGCTTTCCAATACATAAATGAAATTCTCTTCATAGGATTCCATTTATTTGGATCATAACCAGACTTCATCATCGCCCAAATATTCTTCATCGTTGGGACAATTTCATTTTCAACTTCTTCATTTATTTTGTCAATAACATCAGAAGGTAAACCATCATTATACCCCTCTCCTCCATTCAATGATTTCCCAAAATTGGTGTCGTATTTTTTACGTTTCTTAAAATAGAGTTCCTTTTTTATGGCTAAAATACCCTCTCGTCCAAGTTCATTTTTGACCCAATTTCGATACTCTTCATTCCCTTTTGTTATAAGTTCAGCTTTAAATTCGACCGTTGGAAGTGTGTTACCTGATGGTTCTGAGTTATTATCGCTACCTGAGCTACCACAAGGCGATTCATTTTTTGGACCATCTTTATTCGTTCCACTCTCCAACCCCCACGGATCGACAAAGAACACCGGATTATTATCAAACGCCACATACGGGCTCATCCACGGAAATTTCATCATCAACGGATCGAGGCTCATCCACCTGCCTAAACGCGGATCGTACTGCCTAAACTCGGTGGTGTAGGCATTTCCGTTGGTTTTGTGTTCTAGATCCTTCTCCATGCCGTTGTACCCGTAGCGGTACTCGTCGGTGAAATTTCTTCTGCCCGGCATTTCCATTCCAAACGGGTAATAATCTGCACTCATTTTGGTAACTGCCTCGAAGCGAGAGCTGCTTTGAATGCGCAGGTTGTGGATTTTTTTACCCAATTGATCAATTGAAAAATCAACTATCATAGGTGCTTCTGGAAGTAAATCACTTACAGAACGTCTCAATACACCATTCATAAAGTACTTTATAAAGCAACCATCTCGTTCAATTCGCAAATTAGTACCTAAAGCAACGGATGTAAATGTTCCAACAACAGTCCCATTTTCAACAATGCGTGCGACACCAGTTGTAGTTACTTCCCATGCATATGGTATTGTATTTTGGGCTGAATTAGTGTTAGTTAATGATAAACCAGAAGTTGTACCATAATTTTCATTCACATTGCTACCTCCCATGATCCACTCAACAAAACCTCCTTTTTCGATTTTTTCAGCCGACGCACCACCAGCATTCCAGCCAACCGAAGTTCCTGTTTTGATAATCACACCACTGGAAACGGAGATACCTACTTGATCGGTGATGGTTGGGAATTTTTTGGTTTCCAACTTACGGTCTGTAATTACTGCATTTACGTTTCCGAGGTAATTGGTGATCTCAAAACGCTTTCTTCCCAGCTGATTGACATAGATTTGAGTGGCTGGAGGTGTAACGATACCGTTGTTGTAGATGGTCAAATTCGCTTCAATGATTCCAACGCGCGAAGCGCCATAGATATACTGTTCGTCCAGCACAGCTGTTTCGTTGGCTCCGTCTCGTTGGATTCGGTACATGGCCATCACCTGCCCATTGGCGTCATAGACATAGAACGTTTTTGTGAACTTGTTGGTTTGAACCACTCCACCAACGCGTGTTTTTTCGATCTTCACGATGCGTTGCCCAAAGGGGTTGTACACAAACTCAATCAACGGGAAATTACCATCGCTTGGTGTGATCGATTTCAACTTTTTATCTGCACGGGTCCAGACGTATGTTTTTCCTTCTTTCACATCTTGCAGAATTTGTCCGAGGTTATCGTACTGGTAGTTGTTTGCTAACTGTCCATAATCGATGTCTTCGGTAAAGTTGACATCCATTGTTGATGAGCTTTCGGTTACCCGATTGAGTCGGTTGGTATTCGTCACATAGTGATAGGTCAGATCATCCATGGCACGGTTTGTTCCATGTCCGTTTCGGAACAAGCTTTTGATGTTTCCATTTCGGTCATAGGTATACGTGTTTCTGTAATCCAAGGACGATGCAGCACCGCTCCAGCTGTATGTACCATTGGTCATGTTGGTGCCTTCGAACATGACTTCCATTTGCTTCAAACGGTTGAGCTGATCGTAACGGTATTTCGATCCCATGGTTTGCATGCCCACAATGGAGGTAACCAAACTGCGGATGTTTCCATTGAAAAGTTCCGAGGCTTGCCCCATATCGGCACTAGTGTAAGCTGCTTCCATGTTCCTACCGCCAATCGGTGAATAGTCGTTGTTGTAATACCCGAGGGTATACGCATTGACATCCTTGGCAAAGTTCTGGTGCAAATTAGCATAATTGTTTGCTGTGTTGAGACAAGCATTCAATCCATCCCTTCCCATGTCGAGGTTGGGACTGATGACGCTGCTGTTCATTCCCTTGATCCAACCGTTGATGGTATAGGCGAAGTCCATTCCTTGCACTTGTTGCTGCCCAATTTCGACACGCGCTAGCGGACCGTAATCAAAATAGTAATAATGTGCTTCGCGGTTGTAGAACACTTCGTTTGTTGTGGTATATACCTCTGTGAGGCGATTCAAGAGGTCATACTCGTAGACATGAGCATAAAAGTCTTTTTTTCCTTTTTGGTAAGACACTTTTTTCACATTTCCACTGAGGAGTTCAAATTCGTATTGAGTGGATTGATATCTCAATGCCAAATAGTTAAATACCGGATAATCTTGTAGGACTTCGATCACATTCCCGTGCTGATCATAGGAATAATGAATCGCAGAAGTGAATGTATCAATCACGGCTGGGTTTGATCCTGGAGGCAAACCTGTAAATTTCAATACAGCCGCTACCCGCAAGCGCAATTCTTCTTGCAATCCGCTTTCAAATTTGGTTGGAATTATTGCATTGAGTGCTTCATCATAGTGCGTATAAGTTACTTCCGAGCGTGCTAACGAGGTAACTAAATTTCGATAAGACACTCCTTGATCATCAATGTTCGCTGTTAACTGTAGACTTGTACTTGAGGAAAACGCAGTGAGTCCTGTCTGTTGTGGGCGCCCAAGAGCATCGTACAAAATATAGGCGTATAGGTTACTGCTTGCTTGCACTGGATTTTGCGAAGCAACAATTCTTCCATAGCGGTCATACCAGTATTTGGTTGCTCCAACTTGATCCGGGTTAGTTGTCTCCACCAATTGATTGTAGGAGTTGTATTTGTAAATGGTTTGAAAGTTATTATTGGGTTTATTGACTGTTGATGGATTTTGTTTACTGCTTTCAACCGCACTATAATTAATATGTAAGCTATGGTTGACGTATCCATCTGGAGCAACCGTTTTGGTCAAATTACCAGATTGGTCGTAAAAGAATAGGGTGTATTGGTAATTATTTTCGGGTGTAACGGCGGTAATTGTTTCGCTGTTAAAGGCGGAAGCACACACAGCAGTGTAATTGGCAATGAATTGTGCTTTTAAGTTAGCCATTTGTTGTTGGAATGCACTTACAACCGAATTGTTGAGCACCATCAAATCGGGGTTAAAACAAGCCGCTCCAGTCACTTGTGGTGCGAAAGGATCAAAACACAATTGTTGGGAACTTTCGCAATATACCTTCACGATGTCTAGATCACTGGAGTGCCCATAGATGTATTTGTTGACAATTTGACCGCATTCAATGACATCTAGTTTGAGTCGAATGTTGTTTCCTTCACAAACAGCTTCTGCATTGATTTCAGAAATTCCGATGACCTTCGATAAATCCAAATCAAGAGGTAGGTCAAAGGTTGCCTTTTTGAAATTACTAGTTGTTCCGAATTTCAGAACTAGTTGGGAAGAGTTCCACTCCGAAAAGTAATATTTTCCGGGGACAAATTGGTGGAAGTTGCTGTATTGATAAACGATGTTACTTTGCTCCAAGTTTTCGGGTAGGGAAGAAGGCGTGAGCAATTTTCCTTGTTTAATGACCACATTCATCAATTCTTTGAAAAGCCCACCGAAGCTGGTTATCGTTCCAAGTGGTTCATTGGCTGAATTACAATGCTCAAGGAATATTTCATACTCTTCGTAAGTAAAGTTTATTTCGAGTTCGTTATTGAGGAAGGTAGTAAACAAAAGTTCGTAATTATCGTGATTTTCAAAATTGGACTCATCACTAAATCTATCCTCGAAAACTCCAACAGCCTGTTGAACCTGTGAACAGGTATAACAAATTTCACTTGATTGACAACTTAGTCCTGAAACAGGGAGCTTGATTTCATCAGCTAAGATCGTATTTATCTGTGTTGTATTCCATGTAAATGAAGGAGTCCACTCTGCGTAGCCAATGGCTTTTTGGCAAGCACAAAGCATCGCAGATGCATCATTTAAGCTAATTCCTTCGTTGTAATAAATCATATCTTCCAACGAGTTGACACTTACTGGAAGTGGGCTCATGGTGGAAAGATCGTAGTTTGCTTGTAAGAGTACGTCACACCCACAATTATCCAACACGTTGAAATCTTGGGTTTGAATGCCTTGTCCGTATGGTTTTGGATCAGGAAGTAGCAATTCAGAGCAGACAGCGGATTCATAGTTACTTCCTAAAATGGAAGCCAATACATCTTGAAAGGAATCATAAGTAAACGTACTGGATGGACTAATGGTAGAGGATCCTCCCGGATTATCCGCATCACATCCATTGATGCATACCCCAATGAGCGCATTTCTAACTTGTGTTTTTTGGGTAGGGGTCATCGCACACCCCTCTAAACTTTGCATCCAATCATCGGCATACGATTCACAAGACGCGCTGCAAAACTCGATGGTTTGCTGTTCGATAAATGCATTTAAGTCATCGACTCCTTGTTGATTGGGCGTGATCACAATAGGAGCCGGATCATTTTGAAGTGGAAGGTTATCAAATCGGGGTACTTTGGTTTGATACAAAGCAGCTGTTCCATTTGAACATGGTCCTGTTGTATTGGATATAGGTGTAACTGTTGATCCATCGACATGCTGGGAAGGTTTAATTCCGTGACGTAAAGGAGTTGAGGGGCTATAACTGTTTGAACCAATACAGCCATTAAATGCAGGGCCACAGCCTCCTCCTACAAGGTTTGAAGGATAAGAAACGTAGGTAGTTTGCCAAATCAAGTAATAATAATCGCGTATTTGACGGTACTCGTTTTGAAAAATCTGCCAAACCAAATCTTTGGTACAAGGGTCTGGTTCTGCTTTCTGAATACAATCAATAACTTTGCTGTAATCAATTAATTCAGGGCAATGTGCTTGCCAGATTGCGTATTCCCACAAGCTTAAGACATGTCGATTACTACTAGGGAATACATAAAATTTAGTAATTGAATCACTGATTAATCCGATGTTGTAGGAATTCTCTAGCCATGGGCCTACTTCATCCTTCCATTTACTATCTAAAAAAGTCTTATCATCGCCGTCTGTATTGACATCGCATCCGTCATAATAATTCCAAGTTGCGGCACTGGTTGGTGTTATTCCTGTTTGAAGGGGATTAAAAAAGCCAAGTTCACATGCTTCGTTGTATGTACTAATGGATGTTAACTGTTCTGCATAAGAATGAAACGCCGAATTTTCTTCACAAAATTGTAAATAGCAAAATTCGGGATGATATGGAACGAGCGCATCTGCCCAAGCGTTTTGGAAATTTGCAACAAAGTCACTAAAATTAGCTAAGTTCTCAGGATGGGTATACATTTGTCCATTCGGAGCAGTAAAAACTTGGGTTATGCTTACCACTGCAGGGGCATATACCCCTAAAGAATACGTTACAGGAATGGTTGCAATACTTCCGTCATGATTGAGGTAGTCTCCAACGGGGTTTCGCCAGTTTCCGCCATTCGGTAAGGAATGACTCATGTTATAAATCGACAGTGGATCTATTGGATTTCCATAAGAATTGAGGTTCGAAATATCTCCATACTGCCCTCCGAGACTCATATCCATGGCTAACATCGAACGATAAATTTCACAAGGAGAGGTGTATTCATCTAGAGGAAGAGGATCGTTGCAACCGAATTGGGTTTGATTATACTGTTGGTTGTATAGTGTGAAGAAGTCGTCGGAACATATTTCATTATCTGCATAGTTGCACCAGTAAAGCTGTGCAGCATCATCACTTACTTTTAATTTTTTAGTAATGAAATACTCCCCTTTTTCTAAATTGACACTGATGGAACTTGTTTCATCGTGAGCACCTAGACATGCTGCATTGATTTCCCAACCATTGATGTGTTTGGTGATTGTTTGCACTTCCACTCCTCCACACGTTATTTTAAATTCCAAGTCATACAAGCAATCATAACAGAAGTTTTCCGGAAGGCAGACATCTTCAAACTCTTTTGTTCTAAAGGTGTGCTGATACTGATAATCTCCAGCAATCACTACTGCTTCCGTAAACGTATAAATGGCTTCTGCATTTTGGATCGTATTTAAACTGCCATTGGACATGATGGTATTTGCTACCGGAGCTGCTCCCGTATTTCCATCAATTGCATCCAAACTAGTTGGGTTGCTTCCGATTAGATTACTCGCAATGACCCGTCCCGCCATATCGAAGTATTCGGCATACGCTTGTCCATTCATATCAATGGTGATGCGTTTTTGATAATGGGAATTGTATCCCACTTCCGTTCCAAAAAGACGATTCAATTCATCGGGAGTTGGTGTTTCATACATGTACCGATTGCTGTGGGTGGTCAACTGATGTTGCTGTCCGAAACCACCTGATTTTCGGATTCGCCCCGTTGGATCGTTCATGTATTCGATTTGTGTAAAAGCATGTCCAGCAGCATTGGGGATGTAGGCATTTGCTCCAGCTTTGTCGGGATTATTCACCGAATAGTATTGACCTGTCCCTTGTGTTGTCGAGAAGGGATACGTTGGTGGAAGAGTTGGTGGACAGGTTTGAGTGACAGGATCTTGATCAAAATCAAAGTGTTGTGTTCCATACGGTTGTCCGTTTGACCCCAAATTGAAATTCGGTCTGTGGTTGAGATCGTCGCTTTCGACTGGAGTTGGTAAGTGGGTCACAGAAGGTCTTCCAATGCGGTCGTAATAGACATTATTGACAATTACTTGCTCGGTCTCTGGATTGATGGCTTGGCTTTGTCTAGCGCGATTGATTCCGTCAAAATAGGCAATACTTTCAAAACGTTTTCCATGATCTGAGTAACTAATTTGATGTACCCAGTTTTTTCCTACTTCGTAGTCGGTTGAAATTTGTATTCGTTTAGCAAAACTTTCCACCATACCTGATTCAACACCCGACCAAAGACCTTCTTTCCGGATGTTAAAATTGGTTCCTCTTCGCCCAACAGGCCTCACTCGGTAAACAATAAAGCCTCGGTTAAAAATGGCGGGTATTTCATAGAAATTATCTCGAATAATTACGCGTGTTGCATTTTTATAAAAGTCGAATTTTAAATTAGATCCCGCTAAAGTCAGGTTGTTGGGGTTGGGAACAAAGGCCCACTCCAAATCATACTCTTCTGCTCCAAGAATGGGATCCCAATAAAATCGAATGTATTGAGTACCTGTGCCCAAAAGTGTTGCATTGAGTGTGGAGATGGAAGTTGTTGGACTGAAGGTATAGTACCGTTCGATATCTATTTCCGTTCTCAAATACATGTTGGTCGGAATAGAGGAGCTAGGAGTTACCTTTATCTTGTATGCACCTTCAAAGATGAAGGCAGATGCATCATCGATTACTACTGAACCTGAGCTATTAAAATTAATGGTCAGCACTTTTGTGGTTTGATTGTAAACAAAAGCAGTACCATTGTGTGTCCAGTACTCAATATATAAACTCACCGATCTTGTTTCTGTAACCGTTGGATATTGATCTTGTTTGTATCCGATAGACACTTTGTTTCTGACAGCGTAATTGGTAAACTGAGAAGTCCAAGAAGTACCCGACCCCATCAAGGTGTAGTGTTGATCTTGCACAATGACTGGATCTGCAGATCCAGAATTTTCATTTACGTACTGCTCTTTTGCAGCCAAAAGAGGTAAGGAAATGAAGCAGATAAAAAATAAAAACGCTATTTTTCTCATGGTAAGTAAGATTAGTTTGTTTTACGGATTCCTGTTTCACTTTCAGAAACGGTTTGTATTCCATTAATGGTTTCTACGCGAATTCGTACCAGCTGATGATTTTCATCATACTGATAAAAAATCGTATAGTTGGATCCGTCGTGTTCTGCGGTTGGAAGCAGGGTAATTTCATCGTACACGGTCGAAGACATCGCTGCTTTGAGGGGGTGAATCCTAAAGTCATCAAAGAAGACCGTTTGTCCTTCTGTAGCTTGAAACGACAAGCGAATTTTAGCGGCACCTGTTGGAATGGTTATTGTTCCTTCGATTTTTTGCCATCCATCCATCACCTCTTCTGTCGGAATTACGATAAAGACGGGTAACCCACTGGAACTTCCTGCGCTATTATAGAAAGAAACGGTGATTTTTCCGTCGTTGATAGAAGGGTCTGGTTGTTTGACCCATGCGCTGATTAGGTATTTTTCTCCCACCTTCGGCTCAAAGTTTCGAATGCAATTACAATTTTTGATTTGGTATTGATTACTTACAATGTTCTCTTCTATGACAGGGTCAGCACCTCGTACATTGAATTCGGCATAGGTGCTGTTTCCGTTCAATTTTAGAGAGTATTTTCCAGAGTGACGGGTTTCTTTTGTAAGCGGATTTAGTCCTGCGTTCACAATCGCTTGGTACAAACTAAAGTGAGGAGTTGGGGATACATACATATTTTCGTCGTTGAAGGTATAGATTTCAAAACCGTCGTATCCGAAGTCTTGAATACCTGCATTGGCGACAACAGCCGATTGAGCAGGACGTAAGAATCGGTTCATTCCCGTGAGTGCGGCACTCTTGATTTTGAGTGGGTCTTCGGTTTGAAGTAGTTCTCCATTTTCAGCATAAAAACCAACACGACCGGCTTGTCGCCAATTGCTGTAATTACCGTTTATTTCAAAAACAGTTTTCCAGACACCTCCGTTAAATGCATAAAATGGCGTATAACTATCGTAATATCCTTCTTTTCGAACTGTGTTATTTAACGTACTTGCAGGATCCTGAACACGGTTGGTTTGATACGCATATGAAGTGGCCAAGCGAAGATTTCCCTTTAATCCTTTCAAGAATGGGTTTACCACTTGATTGAGTGCGTATGCATTCGTTGGGCCTCCACCTAAATAACCCAAGGAGGAATTGATACTTCCAGTTGTGTTACAAGCAACATTTTTATTTTCCTCGAATGTGATGGCAGATGATTCTAAAATTTGACTATTTGGGAAGGTAAACGTAGTTGCAGTTGAATTGAGGGGATTTACTTTCGTTGTAACTTGCGCCATGGAAGCAGATACTACGTTTTTAACTCCCGTCCGGAAAATTCTGACTTTAGTATCACTTAATAACCAATTTACTCCTGATAATACGGTTCCAGAAGCATTAATGAGTCGCGCGGTATTTCCGTTGTCTATTTTTAATACCCATGCCTTGGTTAAAAGAGGCACTCCGCTTATACTTTGTTCAATCCACAATTCATCTCCGACATGTATAGTATACTCATTGCTAAGTGTCCAAGTTAAGCTACTTCCAGATCCTACGAACTGCTTGACATACGCACCATCCGAATGGCTCATCAAATCAAATTGGTTGTATTTCCAATGAGCAGGATAAGAAAAGCTATATAGTTTATCGTTGAACTCATCGTTTAAGGAGGATAAGATCACATCTCCTGAAACCGGATCATACAATAGATTATGTGCGGTATTAACCGAGCCCAAATACGTGGTCTGAACAGATTCCAAGACAGGCATTTCATGAACTATTTTGGAGAGAGTAATACCAGTAATTGTTTTTTCAACTTTTGCTGTAAAATTATCCTTTAACCAAAACAAATAAGGGAGTGGAATTGGTCCGCCTAAAATTACACCAAATGATTTCATATTAGAATTTCCAATATTCTGAGTTTTCTTCGTGATTTTCCATGAATCTACGTAAACATCTATTGACTTTGGAATTGGCGCCTTCAATACCGAACCGTCGTCTTTTAAGTAGCTCAACGGATTGAGGTTTTGTGAATAATTATATTTACTCCTTGATATTTCATTATCATAAGAGTCATACAAAATGTCTTGGTCTTTTTTACCGTGCATATCATTGGTAACTACGACATACCCCTCTGTAAAACCCAAATGCTTTTTGAAGAATCCTTTTTCCTTTTCATCATCATCTACGGCTTTAATCGGATAACCGTAATTTACAGAATTAATCGTTTTAACAGGGTGTTTTTTTGCCGTGTGATAGGTACTTTCTTCGAAACCAATGTTTTTTGCCGTAGAAGTTTGAAATCCATCAAAATAAGTCCTCACCTTCTCATATCCAACCACAGACGCTGGGTATGCAATGTCCGTCAGAGGATTAATGTGATTTCTGTTTTCCGACGGCAGTTTGCCCCGATTGTCTGCTACCTGGTACGTCATCAAAGAATACAAAGGATTTTCTTCTCCTCCACTCACCGGTTCATACGATGCTACCCCAGAGGTCGAGGCTCGATCATTTGTTGACTGAACATCGTATTTCCAAACGTAAGTAGCCGACTCTTCTCCTGATAACACATTCCAATTGTCTTTAAACGTAATTTTCGAAATACGGGCTCCACCGCCAAATTTAACATTATCTGGCTCAAACAAACGAATAAAGCTCTTTTCCTCGTCAAAAAACAATCCATATTTTTTCTTATTGATTCGTTTGTTCAAATCCAGTCCAACCAATACGGCAAAGTCTAGGGAATTACTATAATCACAATAATCGGTTGCTTGCGTAGCACCTAAATCAACATCTCCATAAATAGTACAAGGAACGTTTTTACGTGCATATTCCCAATTTGCCTTTTGCAACTCAGTTACATAGTAATTGCTTGTATTTTCTGTGATTTTTTCAACTTTAAGCACCACATATCCATATTTGAATGGGGCTTGATTTCCGACAACTCCAATGTAGGAGTAATCATTAATTGCCTTATCGATGCTTCCTTCGCTCAAAACATACTCGTATCGAGGTTCATTTGTCGAAGGTTTCAAATCATATCTTCCCAATGCAACGCGCATTTTGAATAAAAATCGATCTGGAATGGTGTTGTCTTCGTTTGTAAAATATTTTTTTATAACTTCCGCGTTTGCCTCTGACTTATTCGTTGATGTAATATCCTGTTCTAGTTTAAAGTATACAATATTGTAGTGATCCTTCTTTTCACTGGCATCACGCATCGAACTTCTAACACCTTTGGATGTAAGTTGCGCATAATTTGCAATGTTTCCGTCATCTCCTAAATCATTCAGCGTTATGGTATCTGACATCCCGACAATTTTAGCGAATTTCATTGCGCGTTCGTTTTGGACATGCGAGTACGAATCGGATTCGTAATCAAATTCCATGGTTCCTCCTGTTGGGATGAATACTTTTTTTAGTTTCCAGGCATTGGCATTTTGATGAATAGTAGCCGAAGAAACCCCCTCGATATCTTGCAATGCTTCTGGAAATCTATGGTTCGGATAATCAGAGTTATTGGGCTTGTATGTCCCCCATTTATCCGTCGAATTAAAAGCAAAGTTTGGATTAATCGAGGAATAACTAAATTCAATCGGTGTTTTTTTCCCTTCATCCGATTGACCCGAATACATATATATTTTTTTGAGCGTTAACTTACCGGAAAAATCACCCGTACTACCTTGATGGGTATTTTTATTTGCAATATACGCTTTACAAAGGCTGTAGTCGTATTCAAACTCCACAATCTGTAACGGTTGAACGCTACTCATATTTTCCTTGCTAGCCTTAAGTTGATCTTTAGAATAAAGTAGGATTTTTTTTAGGTATTTTCCCGGTTTATCTTCATTCAATTCTCCATTAAATAGACCATTGTCATCAACAACAGAAAACTGATCCTCACGATCTTCTAAACAAAATACGGCAATAAAATTTTTGCTTTCAATAGAGTGTCCATACCACAGATCTTTTTTCCCATGACTGTAAGAGGCAACATCATCCCATTTATCAATTTCGATGTTCTCACCCAAATAGGCCAAACGAACATTTTTTTCTTTAGTGGGTGCACTTGCTTTCCCTGTCATGGGTAATCTCCACAAAAACGGATCCTCTTTACCGTAAACTTGTGTGTAGTTTATTTTGTAATAATTCCCAAAATCGTCGTTGGAAGGTCCATTTCCTGTCAAATCAACATAGTCGCTGCTAAACATATAATTCAGCAAAAACGAATGCGCATACGTAGGCACCGTTTTCGAGTCGTACATTTGTGCACGTCCTCGGTTATTCAGAACCGAATTATCACCAAGACTGTACTGTATTAAGCCTGTGTTATTGAAGAATGTGGGATCACTTTCTTTTAATCCTGACGCGGAAAACACAACCTCTGTTGATTCGTAATTGTAAACGGGTGTCATGAAAAGGTATCTTGTTCCCGATTCGTTAATTGTTTCTACTCCTCCAATTAGATTCGGTTTTGATGCATCAACCTGATAACTTTCAACATTGGATGAAAACATGTTTTCATCCAATCGTCCACACAAAGTAAGAGGATAACTACTTTTTTGAATATTTAAGCGCTCCAATTCTGCATTTGTATACTCACGATAATGTATCACAGAACTAGGTTTTTTCACATGTTCATTGTCTGTAGGAAGAGGAGTTCCGTTCATGAAAGTGCCAGATAGAGTTGCACCAGTTCCAGAATAATTTAATCCGATGCTCCAAGGATTGTATGCCCCATAATCATCAAATAGAGTCTCATCTAACGGAGTTGTCTCACCGATAGTACGTAAGTAATATTCTTTCTCATCTTCTGTCTTTGATTGATTGATAAAAGGAAAATGAGAAGCATTTAATTTACTATTCACACTCATGTCAGAGGTCATTGACGGCCCGGTTGTATTCTGAAATCCGACCTTCGTGGGTGAAGCAGTAACATCATTTACTTTATGCTGACTGATCGTAAATCCAACCGTACCTTTTGCTGCATTTCCGTAATTTACTACTTCATAGCGGTTAGCCCGATAGTTTGTAGACAAACCGATTGCGTTGCAATGAAACAAATCATTGGTTGGAATGGAAAATGGAAGATGAATGCTATTATCATCGACACTATTTTCTTTACTTTGGTTATAATCCAATACAGCAACAGGATCCCCCGTAGATTTGGCTAAGTGATAGTATCCATATGCATTTATGCTGTTGTCATAACTTGCCAATTTATAGATATGCTGAAAATTTTTAAAACTTATACCTGTTCTTCCAGAAATTCCAACATAAACCTTTACACCAAACTGCCGATCCATACTAGTTCCCATCATGATATTGTTCGTCAGTAAGTAGGGAACATAAGTATGCACACCAAAAGACTGAGATGAACCTCTTTGACCTCCCATTTCAGCACCTAGTACAAAAGAAGATACAACTCCTTTTTTACCAAGGCTAAATGAATTAAGTGAATTCTTTGTGGTAATTCCAGATCGTGAGTTACTCGCCCATGAATATTGTCCAGAATAACCTCCAGAATAACCTTTGTATGAGGCAGCTAAGTCAAAACCAAGGTATTTATTCACACCAATTCCATTCTGATTGTCTATATCGTATCCAATACCAATATTTCCACCTTGTCCAAGAACTGAAATTCCAAAACGATAAGAAATATTTTTTGTCTTCCCCTCCCCTGTATAGGTATCGAAGTATTTTCCGAATCCGAATTCGGATTTAACATTGACGCTGAAAATGCGATTGAAATAGTCATTCTCTGTAACTGGTATACCACTTACTGTAATGCTTAATGTTTTTGAATTTCCTTCTCGCTCATTATCCAAGGTTTTGAATGTCCGTTTAACTTTATCGCCACTAAAATCGTCGGGTAAGCCGCGCATTTCGCGGTTGATACTTCCCATCGATAGATTCCATCCTAATCCTACCCAACTGGCTTCTTGTTCCATGCTGATATTGGGATCATAACTTAAGGTAAGCGGGAAGCCTTCGATATCAAGTAAGGGAAGTGAATACGACAAATCGCCCGTAAATTCGTTCATAATTCCATTGTTTGAATTCACCGAAAACCCACTGGATTCAGGTTGTGAAGGGCCAGAAGCTGAGGGAGCCGTCGGAACATTTGGTTCTGCAACAGACTCAAATTCATTTGCCAGATCATTTAGTTCATTCTCCTGTGAGGGTGTGTTCACAGGCGTTGATACAAGTTGAAATGGCTTTCGGTATCCTTGTTTGATTTGATCCAAAGCAAGGGAGCAAGGGATCGCTAATTCAAGAATAAAGGTGTAAAATAAAAGAATACTTATTCCTTTAAAAACGCGTTCTTTGGCAAGTAGTGTCATCTTAATTTTTGTATATGAATTTTAAAAATCGTTTATCTCCATTCAAAAGGCTTACTTCTAAAATGTAATGTCCATTTGCACTTAATCCTAAATTGGATAAATTAAGTGTTTTAACCATTTTTCCCGAATCAAATAAGATTGGAGTGATATTCGTTCCTCCCACAAGTACACTTCCGTTGATCGTAACATGAGCAACTAACTGTCCTTGTGGGGAATATATTTTAAAGGGAATGTATTGATTAGGGGCAGAGTTATATTCCTCATCAAAGGCAAAATTTAGTTTCCCGTTGTATACAGGAGAAATCGCACCATCTAGGTTTCTTTTTAGTAGTGAATGAGATTCAAAATCACATTCTTTGAATAACGTAAAGGTAATGGAAGGATGTTTGCTGACATCAACCACATCAGAGGAATGAAACTCCATCCTTGTATAACTATTCACGTAACTAGTCAACTGAAACATCATTCCATAATTGAGTAAATTATCTAACTTCCAGTGATTAAAAAACGATTTCACATCTATTACCTTGTCTTCCGTACTCGATGTGGTAGGAGGTACAATCACATTTACATCATTACTTACAGGTGGAGCATTGTTATATGTGATAGTCATTTCTTCCCAATTGCTCGTAATTCGTTCCATTTCTGACTCGTTACTTCTATTAAGTGGATTATGTCTGCCTGCAACACCGAACAAAGTGAGGTCTGCACCGTTTACCTCTAGATTTGGGTCAACCCACAGGCGAAACCGAATGGGACTCTTCATGTTGTACCAACTTCCAGAAGTCCATGTCTCCGAACGTATTACGGTCGTTGTGCCGAAATTTTGTATCCCGTAATCTGTTCCAAAAGAATTCAGATTATAAATGATCGCATCATCAATGTAGTTCGGACCGGGACTATAGGTGATTTGTACACTTCCACACTTCACACCGACCAAAAAAGAGTAATAATACTTTACTCCTAGTGCTCCTGAAACTTCTAAGCCATACCAACCATATCCTATTCCTGATATGTTCAAGTTCGTTTGTCCAGAGATGAGAGTTCCATTTTTATACCATTTGTAGGTATTTGAACCAGGACCAAATTGAATCACAGGTGAAATAGAACCATTATTGGTAGATGAATTGGTTGCATGCACAATCGTTGCGTTGGTTATTTGGTAAGGTACATAGTAGGAAACAATGAGTTGAGGGATATTGCTATTCAAAATCTCTTTCGCGTTGTAACTTGAACCTATAGTAACTGTCGATTCATTGTTTCTTCGAATCATCCAACCGTGATTTGAAACTGAACCTTTTACCATTTTTTGAACATGATTTTTTACATCAAAGGCTCTATGGGTTGTTGAGAATAAACTGGAGGTAGTTATTTCATCCGATGTTTCTACAGTTGGTTGATTGGAAAAATTAATTAATGATTCATCCCACGTTGCATTGGCTCTTGAGATAATAAAACTTGAATTGGTGATGTCTGATCCTTCGCTTCCCACTATTCTTAATCGTAAGTCTGCCTGTGTAATCACAGCATTCGAGGGAATGGAACTGAGATCAAATTGGATGAAAGCTCTGCTGAAAAAAGAAGAAGCAGAAACTTTAATAGTGAATGACGAGGAGGTTCCAAAATTTGAAGTGGGAAATTTATTGTCAACATGTGCATCCTTCTGACAGTTGAAAGCAATAGGTCCCGTAATTTGAGCATTAATGGCGAAGACAACCAATAAAAAAGCGATTGAAAGTCCAAATGGTAGAAGATTTTTCATACAAGAGCGTTTATTAAGGTTGATGCGTTAACTCTATTTGGGGAAGAAAACTAGTTGAATATGTTTGAACGGTTATTTTGATTTTGTAAGGTCTAGCAATATCAAAATAGCCAAGACTGATAGCAATGTTTTGGTTATTGATGAACGATGTTGGATCTGAAATGATTTGTTCTTTTGTTTTGATTACTTTCAAGAATGGAATTTCGGTTTCAAAATCAAGCAAGTCAATGGTTACTTTTCCTAAATAATCTACTTCATTCATATGTAGATTAACGACAAGTTTGTTATCGACTAAATTGCTATCGTAAGTAGAGATTTGACTTTCGGTTGTAAATTGATAATTAGCTACAAGCGAGTCAAGCTGTGAAAAAGACAGGTTGACAAATAAAGTTAGCAATAATGCCATAAAAAGTTTTTTCATAATGCAGTTAGTTAATTAATAACGGGACAAATATATTTTAATTTTTGTTAAAAAAGCATCTACAAGCAAACTTTTTTCGTTTCACTGTAATATTTAATCCAAATACATTCTTTAGACACATTTTTGACGATAAACCCATCAAACAAATCGTCTCCATTTCGAACGTAGAAAAATTCACCATTTATTTTAAGAATAGCTAGTGGTTGCTTGGATTGATTGCTTTTTAAGAAACCGAAATACCTAATTTCAGGCCATTCTACGTACTTTTTTTCAATGGGTTTTGGCATGGGTTCAACAGTAGGTTGATTGGTTGTGGTGTTTGTATTACTAAGAACGAATTGCTTGGAAAATGGATCAGAATAATTCACTAGGAGTGGAGTGGTATCTCGTTCGATGGAGAAGCTTCCTTCTGTGTATTTTTTTTCTGTTTTAAGTGGAGCGGTGTTTTCAGAAAAAAAGTTATCCTTAATCCGATAGAATACTTGATACCAAACATACCCAACAGCGAGAAGTAAGACAAAAATAACCCCTTTGTTCTTAAGCATACTCACTAAAATGAAATGTTAAAAATAGTTGAATAGGGCGATAGATTTCCTGCTGCATCCCTATTTTTTATTCTCCAATAGTAGATTTGACCCAACGTACCATTGATGGTAATGGATGTTGAATTTCCATTAATGTTATAAATGTCTGGTTGCGAAAAACCAATATCTGTAGAAATCTCTAAAATGGAAGTGATCGGAGATTGGATAAGACCAGCATCTGATCCTGAATTCCATGAAAAATTAATTGATCCTGGAATTTGATTTGACCCATTTAATGGAGCCTGTAACGTTGGCTGAACAGGATTCGTCGTGTCAATATAAAAACGACGTTTGCTAAGAACGGATTCTGTACCATTTGAGTAATATGCACGAACTCCCCAGTGAAACTCACCCTCGGAAAATAGACTTGTACTCACGGTTTTACTTGATATTTCCAGTTCAGAGCTATAGTCTACCGATATTCCTGTTTCAAACGAACTGCCTTTTTTAAGATAAAATTCATACGATTGGGCTCCCGTAACATTCTCCCAATCAAATAAACCATTGAAGGTTTCGTTATAGTATCCGTTATTTTCAGGGAGTAATAATGCAATTTGTGAACTACCAGACGAGGGAGATACGCCTACCCAAAAGTGAATGATGGAAGATGAATTGGATGTATATCCCGCATTCAAAGCAGTTAGCCTCATCTCATACTCGCTCGAATCGAGTGGTGCAAAAAAGTCAAGACCAGAGATGATTGTATCCAAATTGAACTGCGAAATGGAAGCAAAGGATGGACTTACCACTTCCAAATGGTATTTTGTGGCACCTTCTACTTCCTTCCACTTAAAGTGAACGGGATTGACTTGTACCGTGTCATTGGTAGAAGGGATAATTATTTCTGGAGTTACATCCGAAATATTAACCGCGATGATGTCTTTGCAACCCAACAAAATAATTGGGAGAACGAACAAAAACAGGAAATGACTATTTTTTATTTTCATAATTCTGCAATAAAAGGGTTGTATACAACTGTTCATTTTCTTCTTGATTCATTTTCGTTTTTTCCATCGAAATGTGAGTCAAACGAGCTAAATCAAATTTTTTCTCTAATTTATCGGTAAATTGGATGGTTTCCAAAAAATTTCCACGCACCATGATTCGATGAGTATGAATCACAAAATCAGGATGTTCGAATTTAAGCACTTCATCCATTTGAAAGACAATCAATCCTTCAGCATGTTGATCGAAAAATACGAGGAAGTTTTTTTGTACTTGGTCAATCGTACTATTTTGTTTACCAAGTAATTTATCCAGTTTTGTTAAAAAACTTCTCTCTTGGTAAATGTCGTTAGCCAAATAGAGTAAATTTTCCTTTTTCAATGCAAGTTCGCTGATATAGTCTCTCGTTTCAATGGTTGTTTTAAACACCCTCTTGTACGATGCAGCAAACAACAAAAGACTAATGACGATAAATGCGTAGTATTTTTGTCTGTATGTGTATTTTTCAAAGAATGTCATAACTTAACCCAAATAATGAGTGAAAAAACAGAATTTGATTCGGCTGATTTTGAAAAGTTAGTTACTTCAACAGATTCAACCCAAGCAAATCGATTCAGGCGTTCAAGCCAGTTTTCAAAGATTTTACTTCCTCCTGCAACACCGCTAATTTCTATTTTTGTTTGTTCAAATTCAACTTTTCTATTTTCTTTTAATGCTTCTTTCAGGGGAAAAATAGTGCATTTTTTTAAACGAATACTTGCAGGAACAGAAGATGCAATGCGGTCTAAATAGAATGAAATGAATTGCTTTGATTTTATGCCTGAATTTTGAATCAGTAAAGTCTTACGCTCTTTTTCCTGTTTGAGGCGATCCAGTAAATTTAGATTTTCGCTATGTAGCAGTAGTTCTTCTTCCAATGTAACAACATCATTATTTAGTGATCGTTGATAAAAATAATTCATTAAAACAAGCATTAGTAATGTGAGTACCGATCCCGCTCCGAAGATGGAATATCTCCGAAAATAGATGTACTCTTGCTTGTTTTTATCTAGTTCTATTGCTTCTATTGCTTGTTCGAATGCAGGATTTTTTTCGAAAAGGGGTGAGGCAATACTCCATGCAAGTCGATCAAAATAATCAAAAGCGTTTTTTTTATCGTCGGATCGCTGGAATAGCTTGATGTGTTGGTCTGCAAACGATAAATCAAACTCAGTATTTAGCGTTGTAATGCCTTTCTTTTCTAAAAAAACAAAAAGAGGAACATATCCGCTGCTAAGAGACAAAAGGAACAATTTTTGGCGTTGTACTTCTTCCAAATAATTAAAAGTAAGATCTTTTCGGATAAATGAAACAGCTTTCCGAGTCGAATCGCTAAAAGAGGTGAATTGGAAAGAATTTACATCTGCATTGACCAACAATTGCTCCTTATAATTGCTGATGTTATCCGTCAATCGGTTTAAGATTCCCGTTCCAATAAAGTGGAGAGCATAAGGACTCGTTTTTCCAAATTTTTTGACAATATCTGAAATGGAATCGAAAAGCGGAATGTCTGGAAAATTTTTATCATTTCGTTTAACACGACAAGCCCGGTATCGAACAGATTCTCGATCGAGTTCAATGATCACAACGATCACTTGCTGGATATGGTTAAACGCCTTGAACATACTTTTAATAGGTAACGGTTGGTCGGATTAAAATATGAAGCTTTGACTTTTCTCTTGTTTTCGAACGATTACCAAAAAACCATCGAATTACTGGGATACGAGAGAGAAATGGTACACCTGAACCCGATTGTGTTTTTGTTTTTTCTTCTAACCCTCCCAACAAGATGATTTCACCATTCTTCACCCGTACCAAGGATTCAAACTTCTGGGTAGTAGCATTGGGAGGTGCTGTTGGATCCACTTTTCCAGAAAAATCATTTTGATCCACCGTGATGGAAAGTGTTACATGTTCATCTGCGCTAACAAAAGGTTTGATGACCACGCTCAAATTAGCATCAATTGATTTCCAAATCTTGGATTGTAAGACACCTTGATTATTGATGGTTGTTTGAACATTGACCTGTGTTTCCTGATAATAAGTAGTTTCTCCAATGGATATTTTAGCCTGATGACCGTTCAAAGTAGATATTCGAGGTGTACTTTCAATATCAATCACATTGTTACTTTCCAACGCTTGAAGTGAAACGTAGAAATTTTCAGTTACCTGTCCAAGATTTAAAAATCCAAATCCAGAAATACTACTTAGAATTTGGTTCAAGGTAGTAGCTCCTAGTTCAACATCAACTTCAGGAGGGAGGCGGGGTGCTTCAACAACCACAACAAACACAACAACTGAAACTGATATTTCACATACCGGAAATATAGCGGTCTCATTATACTTCTGAAGTTATACGGGAGAAGGATTTATTCCATCTTTCTCCCTTTCCGTTCCGCTCTCTGTTCCCTTTTTAACTCATCAATATCTTTACGGTTCTGACGAAGCTCACGGTTATTCTGTTTTATTTCAAG
>CAYRMV010000039.1:0-24460 GCA_964425255.1 uncultured Flavobacteriales bacterium | reverse complement strand
CTCATTTTAAGAAACTTATGAATATATTTAGATTTTTGTCATGTACTTAGTTAATTCTTTTAAAAATTCTCCCACTCTTCGGTTTCTATATCTACGTGCTCTAACACGACCTGCATCAAAGTCTGCTTGTTTCAATGAAGGATCAGCTCCGTTGTAACTGATTATTTCAATGGCTGTAGGTAAAATGCGAATTTCTATTGGGTCTTGCAATTCATAATTTCGATGATACACCGCATTGGCAATGGCTTCTTCTAAGGCATCGTAAGGATAATTTTGAATACGGTCTGCTTTCTCCGTATGTGCGTGCTTGATTACCTTTGTTTTTAAGACATGTGTTTTGATGTATTCTAACACGTCAATCAATTGCTTTTGTATCGGACCAGTAAAGGTTTTTTCAGTAAAATCTCCTGTCAAGCCATTCGGAAATTCTACTAAATCTATTACTGCACCTTTGAAAAAGGTTTGTGTTTTCTTGGAAAACATCAGTAAACCAACGTTTTTTGGGAACAAATGCTCTTTTGCTCCTTGACATAAATTCATTTTTTCTGCCAATTCTTCGATACTCATTCCATCACTTTCAGCATACAATTTACTATTGGTTTCCAATAGGTGCTCTTGCATGAGGGTTTTGCTCAAATCTTGAACAGAAGCAGTATGATTTACCCGATCATCAAAGGGAACTTTGGCGGTTAATTGAATTAATTCTGTGGTTTGCTCTTCATTCGGAATAATGCTGTTGGCCTCAAAACGAATGCGGTAATTGTAATTTCGGTGTTTATTCGTTACATCATCTGGAACTTGATACGGACGGTTTGCACCAGCAGGACACCAAATGACCAAGACGTGTTTTCCGTCTATTTCTTCCAAGGAAAGACGAGGGATATACGATGGTTGAATTTGATGGCAATAGTTTAAGATTTCACGGCAATCTTTATCGTAATTTTTAGCTTCATAGCCTTTTACAGGGCGAATAGGCTTACCGTCTTTTTCTTCTACACCAATAACGATGTAACCGCTTCCTTCATTCTCAAAATCATTGGCAAAAGCACAAATGGTGCGAAGAATTGGAGCAGGATTCCAATCACTTTTATACTCAATGCGTGTTCCCTCTACCACTTGGGAAGAAAGTAAATCTGCTATGTTGATGAGGATGCTCATGGTTGTTGTATCATTCTGTTATCTCGCATATAATTCATTGTATCTATCAAAATTGGGAAAAATTTTGGAGAAGTGACTTGGATTGTATCGTTATCTATAGTTTTTATTGAGATAACGCGACAAATAAATCTATCAAATTCCTGATGATGCCATTCTGCTGGACTGTAATGGAAAGCTTGATTAGTACCAAAATGATTGTAAGTTAAATTTTTTTCGTCAGATCTGAATCGATGACTATCATTATCCAAAACCACTAAACAAAAATTGAACATAGTTTTCCTTCTTGATACTGTGAATTCATCATTTGTAAACTCTTTGCAATTTTCCAAGGATTGAAGTAATTCTTCCCATGTACCATACAAATGCAAGAGGAATTCAGAAATGAATACTATTTCTAGGCTTGAGTTTTTATAACTCAAATGATTCGAGGTAAAATGAATCGTATATTCCTTTCGAAAGAAAGGCTTTTCCATCACTTTTAAAAGACGTCTGATCGTTAATCTTTTTGCTAAAATTAAAGCGGTAAGAACGTATGTAACAAAATATGAGACGTTTGTACCAGTTGTTTTGAAATCCAAGTATTTATTTTGATCTGTACTTTGAATACTTAATAAACAATTACGTATGCTATTTGCAAGAGAACTAAGGTTTTCAAACTCAAAAATCTGATACGAATAAAATTTATCAATATATCCACTAAAATCTACATCTGAGCCATACCTGTTTTGAAAGATTTTATGGACGTTTTGTTGGTCGAATACCAAAATGATTTTATCAAAGTTAAATTTATTTCCACTTTCGCCTTTCACATCCATGTGAGCAGAAAGCACATTTAATATTCTGAAAATATGCTCTGGGTCAATACGGTCTAAATCGTCGATGATTAAAACAGTTTCGCATTTTTTGCTCTGTTCAATTTCAATTTTTAATTGTTCTACCAATTGACAAATCAATTGTGTGTAAAAATCTTCCTCGAAAATGGATCCTTTTGTTTTGGTAAATGAACCCAAATAATCAATTACTGCTTTTTTGTCGTCTGTGTTTGCTCCTTCGTATTCTACAAAATACTTTTCACCCAACGCTTGAAGTTTTTCATAAACGGTATGCACACTTTTGCCTATTTCTGGGAGAAAATTTAAAAATGGAGCAAGAATATGATGTGCATTTTTAAATGCAAATTGCTTGAAGAATTCTAAATGACTGATTTCAATGTTTTCAAAATCTACGTTTTTCCCTAATAATTCAAACAGGATATCGTATTTGATTAACTCAAAAATATCCTCATTGGAAGCAACCGAATAGTTGACCGGATACAAATGAATGACATTGTAAAACGGTTTGTTTTTGAAGTATTTTTCTAAAAAGTAGGTTTTACCTGTACCAAATGGACCCGAAAAAATAATACGGTCATTGAATGGGACGCTTAAATGATGTGTGAAGCGTTGGATTGGGTGGTCAATGTTGAATTCCATTATTGAAACAATTTGTACAATAATACAAAAACCATTGGTAATAGCACAAAATGTTATAAATCAAGAACAGGTTTTTAATCTCTTTTGTTATTAATAGGCCTATTTCTATCTTTTGGAAAAAAGTAAATCTGTAAAGTTGGTAAAATACTCATGATTTTTGAATTTTTCCGCTTTCTTACTTGTAATTTAATACACCTAATTAAAGTTGATGAAAATTCCTCCCCCTTCTCCTCGCCCACACTCCGCCTTCCTGAAAAAAAAGCTACCTTTGCAGCAAAATGGAAAACGTGTCGAAGATTATTCAATTACATAAAAACAAAACGCAGTCGGTGGAGCGCAAGCATCCATGGATTTTTTCAGGTGCCATCCAAACCGATACTTCCGATATTATGGAAGGCGAAGTGGTAGATGTGGTGGACCACAAACACCGTTTTTTGGCGCGCGGACATTTTCAACCGAGTACCATTGCTGTGCGTGTTTTGACTTTTGAAGATCGTGCGTTGGATCAAGTTTTCTTTGAAGAAAAAATTCAAAACGCAACTTCCATGCGATTGAAATTAAACCTTTTGCGCGAAGACAATTCTATCTTTCGATTGATTCACGGAGAAGGCGATTCGCTTCCTGGTTTGATCGTTGATTTTTACAACGGAGTAGCCGTCGTGCAATGCCACAGCATCGGGATGTACCACAGTTTGGAGTGGATTTCTATCGGTTTGCAAAAAGCATTGGGAGATCAATTGACTGCCATTTATTCCAAATCAAACGATACCCTTCCAGCGCGCTTGGATGCGGAAAATAAATACATTTTTGGTTCGTGCGAAACACCTCACGTTGCTTTGGAAAATGGAATTCAATATAACATCGATTGGGTGAACGGGCAAAAAACAGGCTTTTTCATCGATCAACGGGAAAATCGTGCATTGGTCGGAAAGTATGCTTTGGATAAAAAAGTCTTGAACACCTTCTGCTATTCGGGAGGATTTTCGTTGGCTGCTTTGCAAGGCGGAGCTACCTTGGCGCATTCCTTAGATAGTTCCAAAAAAGCGATTGAACTCACCGATGCGAACGTGAGTTTGAACCAATTGGGCGAAAAACACGGATCGATTGTGGCCGACACGATGGAATACATCAAAGAGTTGCCCGAAGCATACGACATCATCATTCTCGATCCACCGGCCTTTGCAAAACACCGCGAGAAACGCCACAAAGCCATTCAAGGATACAAACGTTTGAATGCGCACGCGATTCGTCAAATCAAACCAGGCGGATTGATTTTTACCTTTTCGTGCTCGCAGGTCGTGGATAAATTTTTGTTTAACAACACTGTGATTGCCGCAGCAATTGAAAGCGGACGAAATGTGCGCATCATCGAACAATTGCACCAACCGGCTGATCACCCTATCAATGCGTACCATCCCGAAGGAGAATACTTGAAAGGATTGGTGATTCAAGTCGATTAAGATGCTCGATATTCGCTATGCAACCATCTTGAAAGTGGCTGTTCCACTGATGCTTTCGTCGTTTATTCAGTCGATTGTCTTGCTGACCGATGCTTCCTTTTTGAGTCGATACAGTACATTGGCGTTTGATGCTAGTGGCAATGCCGGACTAATTTACGTCACGATGGTTGCGTCGATGATGGGTATGAGCGATGGCGTTCAAATTTTGATTGCACGACGTGTGGGCGCTGACAAGCAACATGCCGTAGGTCGGATTTTCGGTACCGCTTTGTTTACGCAATTGCTCTTGGCTTTGGGTTTGTTTTTCGTCATCAATAAAATCATGCCCTTGGCGCTTCCTGCCTATTCCAAACACGCTGATTTAGCAGAAGCCCAAATTTCCTTTTTGGGAATTCGCAGTTATGCGCTGTTTTTCAATATCATCACCTTGTCGATTCAAGCATTTTTCTATGCCATTGGTAAAACCTGGGTCGTTTTGGTGAGTGCCAGCCTCATTGCTGTATCGAACATTGTGATGGATTATTTTTTCATCTTTGGAACCGAATGGATTGCACCGATGGGCTTAGAGGGAGCTGCTTTGGCCTCGTCTTTGGCGGAAGGAATCGGGATGCTAACCTTAATCGGATTCCTCGTATTTTCCAAAGAGCGCAAACAATATGAATTATTGAAACATTTACGTTTCCAATGGAAATCTTTCGTGGAATTGATTCAAGTGGGCACTCCCCTCTTTTTGCAAGCATTTTTCGCCTTGGCGACTTGGACTTTATTTTTTACGTGGATCGAACAAACTGGAAAATTCGAATTAACCGTTTCCCAAAACATTCGTTCGATTTATTTCCTTGCTTTTGTACCGATTTGGGGATTTGCAGCAACCACCAAAACCTATATTTCACAATATTTAGGAAAAAAAGATTTTACTTCCCTGAAGACCATTCAACGCCGGATTCAGTTGATGAGTATGTGTTTTCTTTTTCTCTTTTTTCACGGAGGATTATTTTATCCTGAAACCTTGATTTCGTGGATTAATCCAGAAGAAGTTTATTTAGCCAAAAGTGCTGAAATCTTGCGCTACATATCGGGATCGATCTTTATATTCGCCTTTATTTCAGTTCCATTTCAAACCATCAATGGTTCGGGAAATACACGCGTTTCGTTTTTGATTGAGTTAGTAGCAACTACGATTTACATGTCGAGTGCTTATACCTTTATCAAACTCTTTGAATGGGATATCAAGTGGGTTTGGACAGTTGAATACATTTATTTTTGTACCCTCGGATTGAGCTCAATCGCTTATTTGCGTTGGTCTAATTGGAAAGAAAAAGTAATATGACAAAAGATTTTCGCATAGTGTTCATGGGAACACCGGATTTTGCAGTAGAAATTTTACGTGGTTTATTGGAGAAATCATGGAATGTGGTCGGTGTAATTACGGCACCCGATAAACCCGCTGGACGTGGACAACTCGTTTCTGAAAGCGCTGTGAAAAAATTCGCCGTAGCTGAAAATCTTCCTGTTTTACAACCCACAAACTTAAAAGACACTGATTTTCAGGCAGAACTACAAGCATTAAAGGCAGATTTATTTGTGGTTGTTGCTTTTCGAATGTTGCCCGAAGCCGTTTGGAATATGCCACCAAAGGGAACAATTAATCTTCATGCATCCCTTTTACCTCAATACCGTGGTGCTGCTCCGATCAATTGGGCGATTATGAATGGTGAAACGGAAACGGGTGTGACAACGTTTTTCATCGAAAAAGAAATTGATACGGGAATGGTGATTGAACGAGTTGCCATACCCATTGGCGAAAACGAAACAGCGGGAGAATTGCATGATCGCCTGATGTTTTTGGGAAAAGAATTGGTTCAAAAAAGCGTGGTACAAATTGCCGATGGATCTGTAGTTCGAACACCACAAGCGCAATTAGCCGAAATAGAATCGTTAAAATCAGCTCCGAAAATTTTCAAACCCGATTGCGAATTAAATTTGAATCAATCTGTAGAACAAGCTCACAATCATTGTAGAGGACTTTCGCCTTATCCAACCGCGTGGATCACATTGAAACACAAATCCAAGGAAGAAACCAAATCGATTAAAATTTTCAAAACAGAGAAAACAGATCTTCCTGTTGACGAAGCTCGTACGCTTAGAAGCGAGAAAAAAGCCTTGTTACTTCCTTGCTCCGATTTTTATTTGCGCGTTACCGAATTGCAACCTGAAGGAAAAAAACGCATGGAAGCGAGTGCTTTTTTAGCTGGTTATGATGTGAATAATTGGGAGATTTTGGCGTAAATTAACGCTGAATCATACATTGTTGATATTGTTTCGGGGTGATTCCTTCCATTTTTTTGAATGCACGAATAAAATAATTGGAGTCTTCGAAACCCGCCTCGTAGCCCGCCTGACTCACTTGAATCATCGGGTTTTTGAGTAATTGTTTTGCATATTTTATACGTTCAAAAAGAATAAATTCATTCGGACTCATACCAATTTCTCTTCTGAAATAGCGATAAAATGATGTTTTACTCATACAAGCTTCATTCGTTAAATCTTCCAAGGTCATTTTTTCTGTTAAGCGCTCACGAATGTATTTCACAACATGTTTTAGCGAGATTGAATCATCAACTAAATCTATGTTTTGAAGTGAATTTAGTTTTTGCATTTGAACAATATGAATGAGTAGTTCTTGCAAAGCAATGTCAGCCAAAACATCTTTGGTTATTTTGTTACTCATACAAACATCAATGATTTTGTTGATTGTTTTCGCCATATCTTGGTTGTTATAGAAAAAATAATCGTGGTGATTCAACTGCCAAAAATCATTTTTATCTTCTTTGGGATAGCGTTCATTCAACAAATCCATTGTTTCTTCGATCTTAAAATGATCAATCGCAAGCGCTAAACATTGAGTAGGATTTTCGAAAGTTGCTTCCGGAAAATCAATTTTCATTTCCACATTTGATGGAACAATCACCGTTTCTCCGGGTAAATATTCAAATTCAGGATCATCCATCAAATGCATCACTTTTTTTCCACGCAACATACTTGTTACCACCAAATCATTGAATTTCAGCGGAACCAATTTGGATTCTTGGTATGTTTCAAAAAGATTCAATTCACAAAAATTCAAAGTATGAATGGTACGATTTTCGACCAAAGTCTTGAGCTGATTTTCGCAAGTAAGCTGCGGTAATTTCAACGTATTTCGATTCAAAGCCATGCTTAAATTTACATCTTTCTCGTTATTTTTCAAATTTTACTCATTTTTCATTCTCATTTATATTTTCCATACCTTTAAGCGTGCCAAAAGATAATCCTATGAAATACTTTACATGGAATACATCTCTTTTAATTTGCTTGCTAGTAAATTCCTATTCGTGGGGACAAACTTTTAAACCCGGATTTGACAAAGAAGAATACAGAGAATTAATGCTAATTTCGGTACGTGCAGTGAATTCAGAAGAATATGAAAGTAAATTTCCTGAACCACCAAATTTTCGAAAAATATACCAATCACCAATCGTTGGTCTAGACAATTTCTGGAACTTATGGGTCAATGAACACAAACAAGCAGTGATCAATGTTCGAGGAACGACACAAAAACCCGAAAGTTGGCTGGAAAATGTATATGCAGCAATGATTCCAGCAAAAGGAAGTATACAGTTGGATTCAGCGTATCGCTTTTCCTATCAATTTTCGTCGCACCCGCAAGCGGCCGTTCATGTGGGCTGGGCAATTGGAACAGGTTTTCTCGCTCGTGACATTTTACCGAAAATCGACTCATTGTACAAGCAGGGAACCAAGGAATTTTTTATTATCGGACACAGCCAAGGCGGTGCTATTGCATTTTTATTGAATGCCTACTTTCGTGGTCAGCAGGAACAAAATGCTTTGCCGAGCGATCTTCGGCTCAAAACGTATTGCAGTGCTGCACCCAAACCCGGAAATTTGTTTTTTGCTTATACGTATGAAGCACAAAATCAAGCAGGTTGGGCTTACAACGTCGTAAATGCCGCGGATTGGGTACCACAAACACCATTTTCGATTCAAACTACGGATGATTTTAGTACTGACAATCCATTTGTTGACGCAAAAAAAGCCATTAAAAAACAAAAGTTCCCAGCTCGATTAGCATTGAAACATGTCTACAAAAAATTGGATAAACCTACAAAATAAAGCACGGAAAAATTACCAAACTTACTTGGGTAAAATGACTTCGAAACTCATTATGAAACAACTCAAAAACTTGGTTGTGCCAACTTATTTTAATAGCAATCACTACGTTCGTACTGGAAATACCATCGTTTTACTTTCCGACGAAGTATATTATCAAAAATACCCTGAAAAATCAGAAAACGTTTTTCAACATCATTTTCACGATGCTCACTTATTCTTATTGGATAAATTAGAATAATCTATTCTGGAAGTTCCATCTCTTCCTTCATCATTTTTTTGGCTACTTTTCCGATGGTCAGTCCTTGAAATAAAATGGAAAATAAAACCACAATGTAGGTGATTTCTAACAAAATCTCTTTGTAATCATTGTTTGGTAACGAAAGCACCAAAGCTATTGAAACTCCACCACGAATTCCGCCCCAAACCATTACAACGAGGGATGAACGTGAATAAGTAGGTTTGATGCCAAATTGTTTGAATACTTCAAAGAATTTCCAAGGTAAAATCATGGAAGAAGCACGGGCAAAGAGTACCAAGAAAATTGTCACAATTCCGAAAACAATTTGATTGGTCAGATTGGGTAACAGCAACAATTCAAATCCGATAAACAAGAATAAAATCGCATTCATGATTTCATCGACAAGTTCCCAGAATTTCTCCAAGTAATCTTTCGTTTCTTCAGACATGGCGACTTTTCGACCGTAATTCCCGATAATTAGACCCGAAATCACCATCGCAAGCGGACTCGAAACATGTAAATATTCTGCCACTAAAAATCCGCCCATCACCAACGACAACGTAATCAAGACCGAAACTTTGTAATCGTCAATTTTCTTCAAGACTTTGGAGGCTGAAAACCCAAGGACTGCACCTAAAAGCAAACCGCCAATCCCTTCTTTTACAAACAACCATGTAACCGAACTGAGCGTAAATTCAAAACTTTCATCCGTTGCCATTTGCAAAACCATGGCAAACATTACCACTGCCACTCCATCATTGAACAGCGATTCCCCCACGATTTTTGTTTCGATTCGTTTCGGAACGTTGGCTTGTTTCAAAACACCTAGAACAACGATGGGATCCGTAGGTGAAATCAGTGTTCCAAAAAGTAAACAATACAAATACGGCAATTCGAGACCGAAAAGCGGCGCTATCAAATATAACAAAAACGAAATAATCAGAGCCGACAGCATGACGCTTACAGTCGAATAAATAACAATGGGCACTTTTTGAGATTTCAAATCCGAAAAATTCACGTGCAATGCCCCCGCAAAAAGTAGAAAATTCAACATGGATCCCATCAAAATCTCATTGAAATCAAAATCCTTAATCAAAAAGACAAACTTTTCAGCCAACTTCGGAAAATGTTCTCCACCAAACAAGCGAATTCCGACCGAAACTAAAATGGCAATCACCATAATTCCAATGGTTCCCGGTAATTTCAATAAGCGCAAATTGATGTAAGCAAAAATAGACGCCAAAACAATCATTACCGAGACTGTGTAATACAATTCCATACCAACGAAAAGGATTAATAAATTTGATTTTGGCGAAATTAAACATTAGATACTACCTTTATCCTGTGGATTTGAAAAGGTTTCCACACATCAATCTGAATAAGTTATGGAAGTGCACACACATATTATTGGTAATCAAAATTATGCGGAGATAAAATCTCAGCAACTTTTATTTAATTCCATAGATGAAGCAATTGATTTACTTGGAAACATGTATTATCAAGGGTTTGAAGGTATGCTTGTTTACAGCGAAAATCTACCCGTTTCTTTTTTTGATTTGAAAACAAAAATTGCAGGAGAAATTCTTCAAAAATTCTCAAATTACCGGATGAAATTAGCCATCATTGGTCTTTTTGACGTAGAAAAGTCAACGAGTCTACGTGATTTTATTGTAGAAAGTAATCAAAACAAACAAGTTATTTTTGCTGACTCCCTGGAAAATGCGATTGAAATGTGGAAATGAAAATCCGACAAATTACGTATTTCTATGTTGATATAAGTCTCTAATTTTGAAAGAAAAACATGAAACATACGCTTTTACTTTTCGCATTACTTTTCTTTTCCTTTCTCACAAAAGCACAAGAAAAACATTGGCTTGATGGACATTGGCAAGGAATTGGACATCAACCCAACGCATTAACGAATCCAAATTGGCGCATGGAATTGACGTTTTCAGCAGATTATGTTCACATTCATTACCCTGAATTTCCTTGTGGAGGGAAATGGGAACGGGTCAAATCAACCAACAAAGAAGCTGTATTTGTAGAGCGGCTGGAAACTGGACTCGATCGTTGTCTCAACAATTCTCGGATACTGGTTCGAAAAAAAGGCAAAAACACGATTCTTGTTATTTATTATCATCCAAATGGAACCGAAGAAGCCAGAGCGAAACTAAACAAAACAGTTTCACGCAAATAAATCGTTCTACAAAAGAATCCATTTGCTTTCTTCTTAAAATTCACGTATTTTCGCGCCAGTTTTAAAGAAAAAGCATGGCAACTACAGCAGATATTCGAAACGGATTGTGTATCAAACACAATGACAAATTGTTTCAAATCATTGAATTTCAACACGTGAAACCAGGAAAAGGTCCTGCTTTCGTTCGTACTAAAATGCGTCAAATTGAAACAGGAAAAGTATTAGACAATACTTTCTCAGCTGGACACAAAATTGACATTGTTCGCATTGAAAACCGTGAATACCAATACCTGTATCAAGAAGGGATGGATTATATTTTCATGAACAACGAAACGTTTGAGCAAGTAAACATTCCTGCAAAAATGATTGAAAAACCAGCTTTTTTGGTTGAAGGAATGGTTTGTAACATTTTGTACCATGCTGACGAGGAAACTCCACTAGTAGTTGAACTTCCGATGCACATTATTTCAGAAGTAACTTACACAGAGCCTGGAATTAAAGGGGATACAGCGACAAACACCATGAAACCAGCAACAATTGCAACAGGTGCTGAAGTTCGTGTTCCTTTGTTCATCGATAACGGAGAAGTAATTAAAGTGGATACGCGTACAGGAATGTATGTGGAGCGTGTAAAGAATTAATTTCAATTCACAAACATATTTGAAAGGGTGTCCGAAGTCGAGGCACCCTTTTTCAATCCAATCAATCATGGAAAAACGAATTCAACTTCCGACGCATACTGTTCATTTTCAATGGATCCGACCAAGTAACTTTCACACGGAAACGCATTGCTTGATTTTTCTGCACGAAGCTTTGGGTTCGATTGGTCAATGGCGTGATTTCCCAACCAAATTGTGTAACGAATTAGGTATGATGGGCTTGGTTTACGAAAGACAAGGTCATGGAAATTCAGATCCGCTTACAAAAGAAAGAACCGATCGATATTTGCATGAATACGCTTGGATTGAATTACCTGCTTTACTTGCTGAACTGATTCCGATGGAAAAGAAAGTCATTTTGGTTGGACATTCCGATGGAGGAACGATTGCCCTTCTCTATGCTGCTAAATTCCCAAAACAGGTTGCTGGAATTGTCACGATGGCTGCGCATGTTATCAATGAAACTGAAACGAGAGCCGGAATTTATCCTGCCATAGAAGCATACAAAGCTGGAAAATTGGCAGGACTTTCTAAGTATCACGGTGACAAAACCGATTCCCTTTTTTATGCTTGGGCAAACACGTGGTTGTCACCCACTTTTGAAAAATGGAATATAATCCCTGATATTCAAAATACTACTTGTCCAGCAATGATCATTCAAGGCAAAGGAGATCAATACGGCACAGAACTACAAGTTTCACTCATTCTCAATTCCTTGCCAAATTCCAAAGGCTTGATTCTAGAAAACTGTAAACATCACCCCCATTTAGAAGCAAGTGAACGAGTTATTTCCAGTATAAAAGCTTGGAGTAAATCTTTGTTTTAAAAATCATTTCAATTTCCACTTGTTTATCAAGTTTACATCAATAAAAGAGGTATTTCACTACATAAATTTAAACAACTGTTTAAATTTTAAACTAATGAAATACAGTATTTTATACTTTTGTTTTTAGATTTTAACAATTTTTTAGTCTTTTTAAAACCCGATTTTAAACAACTGTTTAAACTTTTGATTTAAATTTGCTCTCAAAATCAAAAGCAATGAAGGATCAATCAGCAGAAGACAAAATACGTGAAGCAGCCAAGCGCGTATTTATTCAAAAAGGATTTGAGAGTTGTACTTCACGAGAAATTGCCAAAGAAGCAGGAATGAATGTTGCTTTGGTAAATTATTATTTCCGTTCAAAAAAGAAATTGTTCGAATTGATATTTCGAACTGCCATGGAAGATTTTATGTTTTCCATGATTGAAGTATTTTCAACCGATTTATCCTTGGAAAACAAAATCAGAATCTTTATAGAAAAGGAGTACGAATTTTTAACCCAACATCCCGAAATCCCAGCATTTATTATCAATGAACTAACTCGAAATACTGAAGAATGCATTGATAAAGAGGCTATTTTTGAAAAAATCAGTCAAACAGGGATTTTTGAAACATGCAAAAAAGCGCAAGCATCAGGAGAAATGCGTGAAATAGATTTGGTTAGTTTGAATTTATTAATTACATCGAATTGTCAATATCCGTTTATGGCAAAACAACTCATGAAAGAAATTCATCGAATGGATGACGAAGCGTATGCCAATGAATTGATTTTACACAAACAAAATGTCATCGAAATGATCACGCATTACCTTTTCCCAAAAGCATAAATCCCATTTAAACAAACATTTAAATCATCAAAAAACATGAAGAAAAAAATCCTGTTTCTAGCAGTTTGGAGTAGCAGTATTTTAGCGTATTCTCAAACTTTGGACCTGGAAACATGTCTCAAAATGGCGGACACTGCGAATTTATCGATTCGAAACGCACGTCTAGATGTTGCAGCAAACAGTAGGCAAATTGATTCGTACATGTCAGCACGATTACCCAAATTGACTGCCAGTGCTGACTACAAATACAATGCGATCATTCCAGGTCAAGTGGTTCCTGCTGAATTTTTCGGCGGACCTCCGGGATCTTATTCGACGGTTCAGTTTGGTGTTCCTTATAACTTGGGAAACACAGTTCAATTAACGCAGGTACTGTATAATCCGCAAGTGAATTATGGAATCAATGCATTGAAAATCAATCAGCAAGTTGTAGAAATTCAACAACGCATTTCGGAACGTGATGTGAAACAACAAGTGGCGTCAACGTATTTCAATTTGCAAGCTATGAGCAAACAACTTTCGTTTGTGACCAACAACATTGCCAGCATGGACAAATTGATCAAAAACATGGAAGCGATGTTGAATCAAGGATTAATCCTTTCGACAGAAGTGGATAAGCTAAAAATCAATCGTTTAAACTTGGTGAATTCACAACAAACAGTAAGTGCAACCAAGGAACAATTGGAAAATTTACTGCGCATATTAATCGGAATGCCCGAAAATCAGCCCCTTGAATTAGCATCTGATGCACTTGTTCAAAAATCCATTTTAGTGGATGAAACAACCGTTAATCGTCTTGAATTGGATTTGGTTAAGGCGCAAATAGCCATGAATGAGGAAGAGCGAAAAGGAACCAAGATGGCGTATTTACCTAGCTTGGCATTCTATGCGGCTTACAACTATACGATGAACTTGAATCCAGAAGATAACTTCCGTACTGGAATTGAAGCTGCTTTTGTTGGATTGAAATTGGATTGGACCTTGTTTGACGGAATGGAAAAATACCACAAACAAAAAGTCAATGCCTTAAACAGAGAGAAAATTGCCAATCAAGAGAGTTTGTTGACACAACAATTGGATATGGAAACCGCAAATTCGAAAAAGCAAATTCAAATTCAATCCAATTCGCTCATGATTGCACAAGAACAATTGATGTTAGCGGATCGTGTTTACAAACAAACAGAAGCACAATTCAACCAAGGAACTATCAGTTCAAACGACCTTATCACAGCAGAAAACAACTTGCAACAAGCCCAAACAAACGTCATAAGTGCATACGTGCAGTTGCGACAAGCAGAATTAAATTATTTAAAATTAATTGGAAACATTCAATAAATCGAACATGAAGAAACGCGTTTTAATCATTACAGTGGTTGTGATCGGATTGATTACCGTTACAGCATTGAAATTAGCTTCAAACAAAGCAAAAGCAGACCAAAAAATATACATTCATGACGTTAATGCTGCGGTTTTAGTTGAATCACAAAAACCCAACATGCATACGTTTGACAATTCATTTTCTTATTTGGGTACCTTCGAACCGATTCGTCAAAATGTAATTGGATCCGATGCTTCGGGTAAAGTAATTCAACTAAATGTCGAAGAAGGAGATTACGTGAACAAAGGTCAAGTGATTGCAAAAGTAGACGATGAATTACTTCAATATCAATTGCAAAATGTGGAAGTTAACATCGAAGGACAACGCAACGACGACAAGCGATATTCAAACTTGATCAAAGAAAGCGCAGTAAGTGAAGTGCAAGTAGAAAAAACTAAATTAGGTTTAAAATCTGCTGAAATCCAGAAGAAACAGTTGCAGAAACAAATCAGAATGACTCAAATCACAGCTCCCTATTCGGGTGTGATTACCAAAAAAATGATTGATTTGGGTTCTGTAATCGGAGGAGGATCACAATTGGTCGAAATCACAGACATTTCTTCACTCAAATTGACCATTACAGTTCCGGAACGCGACATTTTGAAATTCAAATCTGGTCAATCGGTTCAAGTAAAAGCCGATATCTACGGAAGTAAAACATTCTCTGGAAAAGTGAGTAATGTTGCTGTTGTTGCCGATAAAGCTCACAATTTCAAAGTTCAAATCACCGTTTCTAATGCAAACAAAGAATTGATGGCTGGAATGTACGGAACAGTTTCATTGAATAATGCAAACAGTGTGAATGCTCTTGCGATTCCTCGAAAAGCATTGGTTGGTTCATCCAAAAACCCACAAGTCTATGTGATTGAAAATGGCGTTGCTAAATTAACTTCGTTCACTGCAGGAACATCGGATGGTGAATACATTGAAGTAGTAAGCGGAATCGATCGCAATGCACAAATCGTAGTGAAAGGTCAAGTCAACCTCCAAGATAAGTCAAAAGTAAAAACGAAATAATCCCATACGAAGATGACTTTAACAGAATTATCAATCAAACGACCGTCGTTCATCATCGTGATTTTCACGATTTTGATTGGAGCCGGTTTGTTGAGTTACAATCAATTGAGTTATGAATTGTTGCCCGACTTCTCCCCTCCCATTCTGACGGTTACCACCACATATCCGGGCGCAGCTCCTTCAACTGTAGAAAGTCAAATTTCCAAACCTTTGGAAGATGCCCTAAGTGGATTAGAAGGAATCAGCGAAGTGACCGCTTTCTCATTGGATAACGCATCCGTTGTCTTGTTGGAATTCAAACATTCCATCGACATTGATCAGGCACTCGAAGATGCTCAACGCAAGGTAAATAATATACTCAATAAATTACCTGAATCAGCTCAAACTCCGGTTCTTGCGAAAATTGAACCCAACGCAGCTCCCGTACTACAAGTTTCTGCTGTAGCTAAAAACATGGATGAACGCTCGTTTATGGAGTTGATGGACGACCAAATTCTTCCTCAAATCAAACAAACGAAGGGAGTTGCACAAGTTCAGGTTATTGGAGGTGAAAAACGAGAATTCCGTGTCAATGTGAACAAGGACAAAATGAAAATTTATGGTCTTTCACTTAGTGGAATTAATCAGGCAATTTCTGCATCAAACGTTGAGTTTCCAACTGGAAAATTGAAAAACAGCGAGGAACAATTAACTGTGCGTTTTTCGGGAAAATTTAAAACGGTACAAGACCTAGAAAATGTCGCTGTCGGCGTAAATGGAACTTCGGTAATTCGTTTAAAAGATGTGGCTGATGTTTCGGATGCTTCAGCGGATATTGTAACGGTGAGCCGCTTGAATGGTGTGAATGGAATTGGATTGCGTATTCAAAAACAATCGGATGCCAATGCCGTTTCGATGGCCAAAGACACCAAAGCGAAATTCAAAGAAATCGAAGAAAAATACAAAAAAGAAGGTATTCAATTTACAGTTGCAACAGACACTTCTTTGCCTACAATTGAATCGGTTGATGCCGTTGTGCACGATTTGGAATTGGCTGTTATTTTGGTTGCAGCGGTTATGTTGCTGTTTTTACACAGTTTACGAAATGCAGCCATTGTATTGGTCTCTATTCCAGCTTCGTTGATTTCGACGTTTGTCGCGATGTACATGTTTGGTTTCACACTCAACTTGATGACCTTACTCGCGATGTCGTTGGTAATCGGAATCTTAGTGGATGACTCGATTGTGGTTTTGGAAAACATTTACCGCCACCTCGAAATGGGCAAAGGGAGACGAAAAGCAGCCTTAGATGGTCGAAACGAAATTGGATTTACAGCGTTGGCAATCACCTTGGTGGATGTCGTTGTATTCTCCCCGGTTGTTTTCATCGAAGGTACAATTTCGAACCTCTTGCAACAATTCTCGATCGTTGTGGTGGTTTCTACCTTGATGTCATTGTTTGTTTGTTTCACCTTGACACCTTGGTTGGCATCGCGTTTTGCCAAAGAAACCAAATTGAATCCAAAAAATCCATTCCAAGCGGTTTTGTTGTGGTTTGAACGACGTGTGGATGCATTTACAGACGCGTATGTGAAATTGGTTGCATGGGTTTTACGTCACAAAATCGTAACCGGAATTTCAATCCTAGCTTTGTTTGTTGCAACTGGAGCAATCATGAGTTTAGGAATTGTTGGACAAGAATTTGTTGCCAAAGGTGACCAAGGAAAATTCACTATAAAGTTGAAGTACGACAAGAGTACAACCTTTGAAGAAAACAATGCGACTACGTTGAAAATCGAACAAATGTTGCTCGCACAAGACGAAGTGGTTGATATTGTGTTTTCCAATGTCGGCGGACCAAGTTCAGGTTTAGGTGCTTCTGCATTTGGAGCAGAAAACCGTTCGGAAATCATTGTAAAAATGAAACCCGACATGCAAAAAACCTATCCAACAGAAAAATACATGACCAAAATTCGGGAGAAAATCGAAAGTGAATATCCTGGAATTGAAGTAATGGCAATCAACTCAGGTTTGGTTGAGTCGGAAGAAGCACCGATTGAAATTTTCCTTTCCTCCGATGATACCGAATTGATGATGAAAGAAGCTCGCCGATTGAAACATGCAATTTTAGAAATCAAAGGTGCCAAAGATCCAAAAATTTCAACGGACGATGTTACACCAGAAGTTCGAGTTGATTTGGATCGCGAGAAAATGGGACAACTTGGCTTGCCGGTTGCTGTGGTTGGGATGCAATTGCAAAATGCACTTACCGGAAACGATGATGTTCAGTTTGATGACAAAGGCGAAGAATACGACATCCGTGTTATGATGGATAAATTTGACCGCAAAGACATCAACGACATCAAAGAAATGACATTCCAAACCAACGATGGAAAACAAGTTCGTTTGAGTGAATTTGCTGAAATTTCAATCGACAACAACAAAGGTTCGTTAGAACGCAAAAACAGAATTAGTAACACAACCCTTCGCGCTTATGTCTTAGGAACAACATCTGGAGTTGTAGCAAACGAAATCAATGCATACTTAGAAAAAAATCCATTGGACAAAAACGTTCGCCTCGTTTGGGGAGGAGAAATCAAACGTGCCAATGAATCATTTGGAGCAATGGGAATGGCGATGGGAATCGGGTTGATCTTGGTTTACTTAATCATGGTTGCCTTATACGACAACTTCGTTTATCCATTTGTCGTGCTTTTCTCGATCCCAGTTGCCTTAATTGGTGCCTTGCTTGCATTGAATTTGACAGCATCCAGCATGGGAATCTTCACCTTGTTAGGGATGATTATGCTCCTCGGATTGGTAGCGAAAAACGCGATTTTGATTGTCGATTTCACCAATCACTTGAAAGCAGCAGGAAAATCAACTTACTCCGCACTGTTGGAAGCTGTCCGCGAACGAATGAGACCAATTTTGATGACAACCATTGCGATGGTCATCGGTATGATTCCGATTGCAACAGCAACAGGTTCTGGTTCCGAGTGGAAAAATGGTCTTGCATGGATTTTGATTGGTGGTTTGACAAGTTCGATGTTCTTAACCATCGTGTTAGTGCCGATGATGTACTACATGGTTGACCGCGTTTTGGCTAAATTTTCGAAAAAGAAAATCAACCTAGATGAAGATGAAGCGGATTTCGAAGTGGAGAATGCAATCTAAAGCACAAGAAAACTTAGTATAAAACAAAGAGCTGTCCTGAGAAATTGGGGCAGCTTTTTGGATTTGTTGAAATTATTAGTCATTCAAATTTTCTAAAATAGGATTATCATTGAATCCTAATCTTATCTATCAATCTTACTCATTAACCTCGAAATCATAGACAACGCCACAATAATCTTCTGATAATACAAAATATCTTCAAAGTCCAGTTCATGATCTTTGAACCATTTTTACATCCTCATTTCAACCGTTATGTTTTAGAGCATTCAATATACTATCAACAGATTCTGAGTTCATTTTAGTGAATGCAAACCACTTTTTTCCCAAGTCTTTAAGAGATGCTCCAAGATGATACACATCTGTTTGGTCGATGATTAAAAATCGGTCGTGACTTTTGTCGAATTGTTGCATATTAAAATTGCCATATTGCTCATTGGCTTTTTTTACATCTAAGGAAATGGTTTTAGAATTGTTTTTTGTGAGCAACAATACTTTTACATTTTTATGTTTTTTGCTCAGATGAGCTAAGGTATCTTCGTTGATATAGTTGTCTATCAATACAATATTACTTTTTGCCGAGCGAATAATTTTAGAAGCTAATTCATAAGCATCAAAAACTTGTCCATCGAAAAAAACACCTTGGTTAGGAATAAGTTGCGTGTTGAGTTGGAGGTCTATTTGGTTTATTTTTTTATTTATGCTTTCGATATTGTCTTCCATTCGGTTCATTCGGTTGTTAATGGAGTAACCTTTTAGTAAGTAATCTTTTAGTATTTGATTTGCCCAAATTCTAAACTGAATACCTTTTTGAGATTTTACTCGGTATCCAATAGAAATTATCATATCTAAATTGTAGTGTTCGGTTTGATAAACCTTACCATCAGAAGCAGTTGTCGCAAATTTTGCGACAACTGAAAATCCAGCCAATTCTTCATTCAAAACATTGGTTATATGCTTCCCTATCGTTTTTACATCTCTTTCAAACAATTGGGACAACTGCTGTCTATTAAGCCAAACTGTGTCATTTTCAATTCTTACCTCAATATGTTCTTGAAGTTCATTTTGCTTGTATAGAATTATTTCATTTTTCATTGTAATTTAGGTTGTAAAAGTTAACATAATTGACTTTATTCGACAAATTCAAATTTATGTAATTGCAGAAACTATCTTAATTTTTCAAAACTTCTCGTCGGTGTCGCTATTCAATTGTCCTTACATCGAATGGGGATTACCAATAACTTTTAAATAAGCCCCAATTCTTTGGCTTTCTTTTTTTCTTCGACATCTGACATCAATATCTTAAAGAAAACCTTAGCAGCTAATTCGGTTTCATTTGGTAGGTATTCTCCATATTTTAAATGCAGTGAAAAACTCTTGGGTAATTTCCCACCAAACAACTTTTTTATTTTATCTAAATAACTCATTTTCTATAACATGTAATAATATATGCGAATTTACTCCAAATTTCTATAACTACCAAAAAACGATTTCCTGTACTATTCTCAATCACTAAAGCTTCATATCTTTTCGAATTTGGCTTTACTTTATTCCACTTTTCAACTTGTTTTGCCAATTGTTGAATTTTCACATGAAGCAAAGGGTGTGATCCTCTGTCTTTGATGTGTTCCTCAGCAATATGTTGAGCATGTTCGCCGTCCCAAATCACTGGGATTTTTCGATTTCGATGCAGGATAAAGCCACTTTTGTAAGTACTCATAAAGTTAATTTAGGTAATTGAAGATATAAAAAAATAGTAAAACAACAATTATTTTATGTGATCAAAAATGAACTAATTAAACTTATTTTAGTTGCCTATCATTTTTCAAATAAAAACCATTCCTCTTCCGCTTAATCCAACGAATCAACGACATGACACAAGTTTCACTTAAAAACCGTATCTTTGCACCCGCAATGAACAGCATGAATCTCGCAGAACACATCAAACACCCCGTTTTTAAAGTGACTTCACAAATTTGTAAAGATGAAAATTTACAAGCTTTTGTTATCGGTGGTTTTGTGCGTGATTTAATCTTAGATCGACCATCCAAAGACATCGACATTGTAGTGGTTGGTTCAGGCCTTGACCTTGCTCAAAAAGTGGGTGAAAAACTGCGCGTTAAGAAGGTTTCTTTCTTCAAAAACTTTGGTACAGCTCAATTCAAATACAAGGATCTCGACGTTGAATTCGTCGGGGCTCGAAAAGAATCTTATCAACGAGATTCACGTAAACCGATTGTGGAAGACGGCTCATTACAAGACGATCAAAATAGACGTGATTTTACCATCAATGCGCTTGCGATTTCCCTACATCCTGATACATTTGGCGAATTGATTGATCCATTTGGTGGCTTGAAAGACCTTGAAAACAAATTGATTCGAACGCCTCTTGAACCCGAGCAAACGTATTCGGATGATCCACTTCGGATGATGCGCGCCATTCGTTTTGCTACTCAGCTGGATTTCCGAATTGATGGCGCTAGTTTTCAAGCTATTTGTGAACAAGCAAACCGTTTGGAAATCATTTCGAAGGAACGTATTTTGGATGAATTGAATAAAATCATTTTGGCAAAAGAACCTTCTCGTGGATTCAAATTGTTGTTTGATACGAAATTGTTACATCAATTTTTCCCGGAAATGATTGCGCTTCATGGAGTTGAAACCATCGATGGAAAAACACACAAAGACAATTTTTACCATACACTCGAAGTTTTAGACAATATCTCAGAAAATACCGATAATCTGTGGTTGCGTTGGGCTGCTATCATGCACGATATTGCCAAACCACCGACAAAACGTTTTGATCCGCAAATTGGGTGGACTTTTCACGGACACGAAGATTTGGGTGCTCGATTGACTCCTAAAATTTTCAAAAACTTGAAATTGCCACTCGATCACAAAATGAAATACGTCCAAAAATTGGTGCGCTTGCACTTGCGTCCTATTTCGTTGGTAAAAGGAAGTGTTACGGATTCAGCTGTTCGTCGTTTGCTCTTCGAAGCGGGCGATGACATCGATGATTTAATGACTTTGTGCAACGCCGATATCACTTCCAAAAATGAATTCAAAGTCGCACGATACCGCAAAAATTTCGCCTTAGTCAAAGAGAAATTAAAAGACGTGGAGGAAAAAGATCGGGTGCGAAACTTTCAACCGCCAGTTACAGGTGAATTGATCATGAAAACATTCAACATTGGTCCTCAAGCTGAAATCGGGACAATCAAAACCCGAATCAAAGACGCTATATTGGAAGGAGAAATTCCCAATGAATTTGAACCAGCGTATCAATTCATGTTAAAAGTCGGTAAAGAAATCGGATTAAATCCAGTTGAAGCATAAACATATTCAGTTTCTTATTAATTTAGAACCAAATTACAAAACTCATGGGAGCGTTAAAATTCCGCGTATTATTAGACACAGAACAAGACTCAGAAATCTTTCGTGACATTGTCATGGATGAAAACGACAATTTCGAATCCTTGTATCATGCCATTATCCGTGCTTTCAACTTTCAAGGAGATCAAATGGCATCCTTTTATATTTCCAATGATAATTGGGATAAAGGACACGAAATCAGCTTAATGGATATGAATTACGGTGATGAAGCAATTGATGAAGTTGCATCCGTCATGTCAGGGGCTGTTTTACGTGAATTTATGCACGAAGATGACCAAAAAGTAATTTTAGTTTACGATTTCATGCGCATGTGGATTTTCTTAATTGAATTGATTGAACGCACCGAAGAAATCATCGACTCCCCTACGACATTATTGGCTGTGGGAATGGCTCCACCAGAAGATTCACGCATGATCAACGTTGATGACGAAGACGACATGATGTTTGATAACGAAGAAGACGATCTAGACGAATTTGGTGACTACGAAGAAGATTACAACAATTTTGACGAATACGATTATTAAAATGACAAAACACACAGGCGATCCAATTGGAAAAGCAATTTTAGAATACGCACGCACACGCAAAGGAGACGACATCATCGTTAGTTCAGATATCTGTGAAGATGATATCATTCCACTTGAAGTTTTGTTTCGCAAACACGAAGAAATGCCAGAACTTGAATGGTTAGCACTAGATCGCTGCCAAGGTTCCATCTTAGATGTAGGCGCAGGTGCAGGTTCACACGCACTGTATTTACACGAAATGGGCAAAAAAGTAAAAGCAATCGATATTTCGGAAGGAGCTGTTGCTTACATGAAAAGCATGGAATTGGATGCAAGACAAATGAATTTTTTCGATCTAAAAAACGAAAAATACGACACCTTGCTCCTACTCATGAATGGAATCGGAATTGCAGGAACTTTATCCAATTTGGAAAAAACCTTACTTCATGCAAAATCACTATTAAATCCGGGTGGAAAAATCTTGTGTGATTCTTCGGATATTCGTTATTTGTATGAAGACGAAGACGGTGCTTTGTGGGTAGATTTGAATTCTGAATACTACGGAAATTTCCGTTTTCAAATGAAATACAAAAAAGAAATCGGACCTTGGTTTGATTGGTTGTATGTAGATTTTGATAATTTGTTTCAAGCGGCTCAAAAGGTAGGATTGAAAGCACGCAAAATTTACGATAAGGACGACCATTTCCTGGCAGAAATCACCTTGCCCGAATAAAAATAATCAGATTAAATTGTCAATCCTCTCATGAAAAATGGAGGGGATTTTTATTTAAACCTAATTTTATTCAGTTTGCAAAAAATATATTTTGTTTTCCTTTTACTAATGATTTTCATGATGAGTTGTAGCAATGAAAAGAAGTATCATTACACAGTAAAAAACTATTGGAATGAACGAATTTCAGGGAATAAATCAACTTTAGAATCGTTCATTAAAGTATATTCTCAAGGAAGCGATTCGATTTTTCAATGCACTTTTTATTATCCAAATGGAAAAATAAAATCCAAAGTTGTGCATCAAAATGACCGACTAATGGAAATATTATTCGTCAAAGACACCAATGGAAAAGCTTTGCCTTTTGGAAAACTATTGAACGGAAATGGTACTGTTATTCAATATGATAACGAAACTGGCGTACCAAAGTATAAAGGAAAATATAAATCTGGAAACAAAGAAGGTTGGTGGATTACCTATCATTTCAAAGGAGAAATATTGGATTCCACTTTTTACCAAAATGGATTTCCACAACAACCCAAATCAACAGATGCTCTGAACCAACTCATAGATGCTTTCGGTCCAATGAAAAATAATTGGTATAGATAAACCATTCCTTTGCGATTAATCCATCCTCTGCGGTTAAACCATACTCTGCGTCTTCTGCGCCCTTTACGGTTAATCCAAACTCTGCGCCCTCTGCTGATTTATTTCCCACTCAAAATTAAACCAAACAAAGATTCTACCCTAATTCTATTTCGCAAAATATCCTTAGAGTAAAACCTTCATTTAGTTCTCAAACTGTCGACCTAAAACTTGATTTCTTAATTTTGAAAATCAACATTTCCTTTACAAAATCAAGGATTGACTTCCACCCAACAACCAGGGATTAAGCCTCGTTTACTTCGATCATACATGGTTTCAGCGTATATGCTTGGTAGGTAATATTTTCCAACATACGTAGCATTCAAGCGAATTTGAAAAGTTTTTGTTTCTCCAGGCTCCAAATCAAGGTAAGATAAAACCCGATCATCCCGAATATCTTGGTAACGCGTTTCGTTATGCGATGAACGTGCATCCAACCGATCATTCAATATCTCCCATCCACTCGGAAATAACTGTGAAACAGCAATTTCTTTTAAAGGAATATAACTTGTATTTTTTATTTTTACTTGAACTGAAAAATCACTTCCCTTCTTCAATTTCGTTGGATCTAGTTTGTTTCCAAATCCATCCCAATACAGAACGGATAAATCCATTCCTTGTCTCACTG
>CAYRMV010000038.1:0-24868 GCA_964425255.1 uncultured Flavobacteriales bacterium | reverse complement strand
GTATCGGGTCATTTGGAAGATAATACATTCAAAACACATGATGGCTCAGTTGCAAAATTGAATACGAAAGCTGAACATTTTGAATTAATCATCAAAGAAGATGGTGCTAAAAACAAAGTGGGTCAAAAAATTGAAGGCGATAATGCATTCAAAATGTACTCTGAAGCTATTAATAGTGGAATACCAAACCGTGTTATTTACGGAGCAAATCTTTCTGTAAACGAATACGGTCCTTCCCAATACGGTCAATTCTTCTTCTTTATTACTGGTTTCCACGGATTCCACGTATTCTCAGGGGTAATCATTAACATCATTATTTTCTTGGGTGTTTTAAGAGGAGTTTACCACAAGAGAGGTCACTACGAAATGGTTGAAAAAACAGGTTTGTACTGGCACTTTGTAGATTTAGTTTGGGTGTTTGTATTTACATTCTTCTACTTAATTTGATATTTTAAAAGTCGATAAAATGGAAAGAGACGATATTATTGAATATTCACTAGATACACATCATAGTGAAGAAGCAGGAAAAAAGATTCGTGCTAAAATTTGGAAAGTTACCGCTTTATTAACTGCAATCACGGTTGTAGAAGTAATACTGGGTGCTATTATCAAACAAGGTTCTGGTGCTTGGCCTTTCGTTAAATGGTCATTTATCATCATGACACTTTTGAAGGCAGGTTATATTGTTATGGTCTTTATGCACCTAGGTGATGAGAAGAAAAGTTTCCGTGCAGTAGTTCTTGTGCCTTACTTTATCTTTATGGTCTATTTGATATTTATTGCATTGAATGAAGGAATGGCTGTTGATACAGCATTGAAAGCTTACGGAAGCTAATTTCATTTTTATAATGGCAGAAAAATATAGTAAAGCCGGTCGTTTCAAAGGAATAATTTTATTTGTTCTTTTGTTCGGGCCGGCTTCTTTGTTGATTTTCATCTCCTCAAGAGGATGTAATCATAAGTTCAAAGAATTAGAAGTATTGGCTCCTATGCCTAATTACTCATTCAAAGGTGTAAACGGAAAAGAATATACACAGGAATCTTTTAAAGGAAACGTGGTCTTGTTTACAACCTTGCAATTAACTTGTCCCGATTCTTGTGCCATTTCATTCTGGCATTTGGATCAAATGATTTACCAACAATTGCGTAAGAGTAAAAAGAAACTAGGTCATGTGAAAATTGTTTCATTTGTAACCGATGGTAAAGGCAATCCAGTAACAAATTTGAAGGACATGCAATTTGTTCTAAAAGATCAAGTTGAAGGATTTGACCCTTCTATTTGGATTTTAGCAAGTGGAGACGCCCGAAAAATGTATGACTTAAACCGGAATGGAGAATCTTTGTTAGTGGAAGGTGAATCGTTTTTTGGAGGAGAAGCATTTCAAGAATTATTCCTTTTAGCCGACAAGCAAAATAATCTGCGTATGGTTTCTCGTGGAAATTCCGAAGGATTGATTCGACGAATGCGTGAACACATGGCTTTGTTGGATAAACAATACGATAAAGAAGCTGCTAAAAAGAAATAAGATGAAATGGATTGTTGGTTTTTTCTCCTTATGGGCAGTTTTGTCTGCTTGTAAGAGTGAATCAGGATATAAGCGCGTCTTACCTATCATTGGAAATTATGACTTGGATTACAAAACCATTGATGGAAAAGAAGTTATTGATACCATTTGGCCACAAGTACCCAATTTTCGATTTTTAAATGAAGACTCTGTGTGGGTTCAAAAATCAGATTTTAAAGGAAAAGTACTTGTTGCTGAATTCTTTTTTGCATCCTGTCCCACAATTTGCCCTGTAATGAACAAGCAAATGAAACGTTTTATGGATGAAAACAAAGATCTACATCCATATCTTCAAGTTTTGTCATTTACAATAAACCCGGACGACGATACTCCTTCAGTTTTACGTGCATACAAAGAAAAGTATGGTATTACATCTTACAAAAATTGGAGTTTCCTAACGGGAAAACCGGAGGAAGAAGTGAATCAAATGGGCATCGAAAATTTTCAAATCTTTTCAGGTAAAGACGACGAATCTGCAGGTGGCTATGCTCATTCTGGAGCTTTTACTTTGGTTGATAAAGAAGGGTATGTTCGAGGTGTTTACGCAATCACGAATTACGATACATCAACCAACGAAGAAGAATACCAACGATTGAACAAAGAAATTCGAAAATTGTTAAAAGAAGAATATGAACACACTCTCACCAAATAAAGTAAAATTAGTTCGTCGGATTATTATTCTTGCATCTATTGCAATTCCTTTGGTTGTTGCAATTTTGTTTAAAGTTAAAATACCAGGTCAAGATATGTCCTTCTTACCAGCTATTTATGCTGGAATTAACGCAGGGACGGCATTGCTATTGGTGCTAGCATTGGTTGCGATTAAAATGAAAAACAGAAAACTACACGAATCGTTTATTCGGATTTGTATGTTTCTATCTTTGGTTTTTCTGGCACTTTATGTAACGTATCACATGACGAGTGAGTCAACAATTTATGGTGATTTGGATCACAACGGTGAACTTACAGTAAGTGAAGAAATGATAATTGCAGGTTCTCAGCTTTTTTACCGAATTATTTTAATTAGTCATATTTTATTGAGTCTAATAATCGTTCCGCTTGTCCTTTTCACCTATTTATTTGCATGGCAAGGTGATTTTGTAAAGCATAGAAAATGGACGCGATTTACTTGGCCAATTTGGTTTTATGTTGCTGTTTCAGGAGTAATTGTTTACCTCATGATCTCGCCTTACTACGCTTAATGATTGAAACATTTAGGCGGCTGTCCTAAACGAACACACAAAGACATCCCAAAGAAACTATACCAATCTTTGGTTGTTGCATCCCCTCGTTTACCAAATCTCGATCCATCCAAGCTACGGTTGCTTAAAGTAGCAGCCAACGGTCCATTCGCATCTGTAAGTAATGCTGGATTGATGTATTTACTAGATCCAACATCGTCCATGTAATCGGTAAATGTTTTGCGAATTCCATACTCAAAATTCAAAGAGATATTTTTTGAAATACTTAATTTACACCCGACTCCAATTGGAATAGTTAACTGTGTAAGATTGTAATATCCTTCCGATGAAAGTTCTGTACCCTGTCCTTCTGTACCTAAAGTACTTAATTCAATCGTTTCGTTGTTGTATGTTGTTGTTGGATTCATGTGAAAAAAACCAATATCAGCAAAAAGATAAGCAGTTCCTTTGTATCGGTAATGACCGGTTTGAAAAGGAAAATAATTGAATTCTATTCCAACTGCACCTTCGTAAATATCGGATTGAAAAGATAGATTTCGATTGATATGCAAAGGGTTTTTCGAATTTGCATCTGATGCTTCAACACTTCCTTTGGTAAAACTTGCACGGATTGAAGTCCGAGAATGAATGTTATACCGATAAATCATACCACCGGCCAAATTGGTCCCTTTGAAATGACCAAACGGATTTAAATCACCAATGTAATACATACCTCCAAATCGCAATCCAAGTTCAGAACGCGAAAGAAAATTAGCTTGTTGTCCAAATAAATTGGAAGTTGGAAACAGGATGAACTGTGAAAATAAGTATAGAAAAACGATTCGAATAAACATATCGATATAAAAACGGAAAATTAGCCAAAAAATTACATTTTTTTTGTAAATTCAGTGCAAATTTTCAATCATTTGATCTATGATTGATCGATGTTAAGTAAAAACCACTAAAAATTGAAGAAGATGAAAAAGAATATTTCGTTGATTTTCCTGTTGTTTGTTGTTGGATCTGGTTTTGCACAAACCTTATTATCTTCAGCAACATGTTCAATTCAATTGGCAATAGAAAGTTATGAAGGGAATAATGGGGTTGCTGTTGCGTATAATCCTTTGAGTAAGAATTATTATGCTGTTTATGCTGGAAATGCTCAGTTTGCATTAGAAACATTTCGGGAAAATGGAGAGTTCGTAGCAACGCAAGATGTTGGTTTTGATGTAAGAGGAATGTGGTTTAATGAAAAAACCAAGCAGTTAGAAGGGATTACATACAGCAACAATGGTACTTTTTCGATGGAAATTTCCAATTCAGGTATGATTGGTCAAGGAAAATCGAATGTATTTGACTACGGTCAACCGGCTAATTCTGTCATGACATTCAATCAAAAACAAAGTAGTGTTTTGTATGTTTCGGAAAGTGGAACAGCTACTATTTACAAGCTTGGTAAAAAGAAATCGAAAGAAGTGAATTTGCAACTTGGTTCTAATGTAGACGAATTCAATTTGAATGGACCAATTTACACATCTGTAAAAGGAAAAGAGATTGGTTTGTTAAATTGGAAAGAAAATACGGTTTATTTTTTCGATCAAAAATCAGGAAAAAACACAGGTAAAGTAAGCTTACAAATTGCTACATGTTCTAACGGAATGAACGCTCCAACTTATTTTTGTGTTTCATATTGTAACGATAAGGTTTGGTTGTACGATAAAGAAACACGTACTTGGTTTGGATTTGATATTTGGTCTAATTAATTCATTCTGGCTAAAATGTGTGTTTGGAGGCCATGAATGAATATTAAATTTGTTGCCTCCATTCGAATAAACTATCTTTGTTTCATACATGTAAACCAATTTCACATGATAAAAGACATGAAAATGCTGAAAAAAGGGATGATTTTTATCGCTTTTTCTTTGTTTGTATTCAGTTGCAAAAAACTCGAATTTGACAAAATTGCTTCAACAGCATGGAATCCTAATCTTGCTGTTCCATTGGCTTATTCAACCTTTGGAGTATATGATATTTTAGCATTAACGGATAGTAATGACTTGGTCATTACGGATCCACAATCGGGTGAATTATCCTTAGTTTATCGGGGCGAATTATTTTCAAATACAGCGCAAGAAGTAGTACAAATTCCAGATTTGAACGAAAATATTGATCTCACACCAAGTGATTTGGTTTTACTGCCAAATGTTGCTTTTCCAAATGGACAAACAATACAATCTAATATTGAAAACACGATTGAATTGAACACAAATGCAGGGGTTGAACTGCATACTTTGCGTTTGAAAGAAGGAACTTTTTCTGTACAGATTTCAACGCAACTTCGGCACGATGTAGAAATCGTTTTGACTTTACCAGAATTTACACAAAATGGCTCACCAATAACACGAACTGTTAATTTAGATTATGCAGGAAGTGTTCCTCAAACAGCCAATGTGTCAATTAACTTAGAAGATGCTGTGGCTGATCTTACATTAAATGGTACAACAGTGAATACGTTTGAAATGATCACGGATGTAACGATAACGGGTACTGGACAACCTATAACAGGAACAGAATCCGTTTCCATGGATTTGAACTTGACTGGTTTGGAATTCGAAAATGCAACAGGATATTTTGGGCAACAAAATTTTACAGTTTCCAATGATTCCATTCTGATCAAATTATTTCAAAATGCTTCATCTGGATATTTTGAATTAACAAATCCTCGGGTCGATTTTATTGTAGAAAACTCGTTTGGATTTCCAGCGAGATTGAATTTAAACGATCTAAAAACAATCAATGCAAATACGGGACAAGAATATCCTTTAACTGGTTATCCTTCGGTAATCAACATCAATTCACCAGCAAGTCTTGGTCAAACAGTTGTGACAAATCTCGTTTTGAATTCGTCAAATACGGCTAATATGAATACTATTATTTCTTCTGTTCCAAAGTATTTTTACTTCGAAGGGGAAGCAATATCCAATCCGAATGGACAAACGGGAACATTGAATTTCATCGAAGATGATAGTCGATTGCGTATACGTGGAGAATTGGAATTGCCTTTAGAAGGATTTGCGTATGGTTTTGGAGTGAAGGATACAATCGATTTTAATATTGGTACTGATATTGATTTAATTGAATATGTCATGTTCCGAATGATTGTTGATAATGGTTTTCCTGTTGATGTTGCGGCTCAAATTAAATTTATGGATCAAAATTACAATCCACTATTTTCTATTTTCAACACACCTAATACGTTGATTGAATCGGCATTGGTGGATGGAACAGGGAAAGTAAATCAACGGACAAAAAAAATCAACGACATCGTTTTGACTCAAACACAAGTTGATTTGTTGCCTCAAATTAAATACTTAGAAATCGAAGGAATAACTCAAACTTTGAACGGTCAAAATGGTCAAGTTGTAAAATTGTTTGACGATTACACGATCTACGTTAAACTATCCATGCAAGTGGAAGGAAAAACAAGTTTCTAACCAAAAAACCATTTTATGAAGAAAATCGTTTTCTATTTCGCAATTCTATTTGTTTCGATACCCGCATTATCGCAGCGTAATTTTTCTTTGTATCAATTAAATACAACTGCTCAATCCCATTATTTCAATCCTGCTTTTAAGCCCAACGCAAATGTGTATGTGAGTTTACCTTTAGGGATGCAAAGCTTCGGTTTTTCACACAGTGGATTCACATTCAATGATTTATTGAGTTCACGTTCTCAGGATGATTCCTTGGAGTTTACACCTAGTGTTGCCATTGATAAAATGGGAAAATTGAATTACGTCAGCATGGATTTGCACAATGAACTGTTTGGTTTTGGTTTGCGTGTAAAGAAAAATTACTTTTCGTTTGGTTTGGTACATCGCTCCCAAATTAATTTTATGTACACACAAGACATGTTTCGATTTGTTTTTGAAGGAAACGGAAAAAGTTTCATTGGTGAACGCGCATCTCTAGACGGACTTGGATTTAACATGCATACCTATTTGGAATATGGCTTAGGATATAATCGTCAGATTTCGGATAAATTGACTGTTGGAGGTCGCTTCAAACTGTTGTCGGGTGTGGCAAATATTCAAACGAAGAAAACAGAACTTGGAATCACAACCGATGCGGAAGATTTTGATATTACCATCGACGGTGCTGCACAAATCAATACATCGAATATTAATCCCTTTGTTGATTCTACTCAAAGCAGTGATTTCAATCCAATACCGTATGCATTCAATTTCCAAAACAGTGGTTTAGCTGTAGATCTTGGTGCGACATATAAGCTTAATGATAAGATTTCCTTTTCGGGAAGTATCATGGATTTGGGTTCGATCAAATGGAAAACTAACAACCGAAATTTTGTGACAGATGATTTTAATTTTACGTTTCGAGGTGTAGATTTGAATGAATTTTTAAAAGATAGTTCAGAAGTTTTTCAAGAATTAGCGGATTCCATTCAAGATGCATTTAATCAAACAGAAAACACCGATCAGTACAGAACCAGTCTTTACACGCGCGTTTATTTAGGGGGTTCGTATCAATTGACCAAACAATTTTCAGCAAGTGCTTTGTGGTACAACGAATTTATTTTGGGTAAATACAAGACAGGACTGACTTTAGCAGCGAATGCAAAATTGGGTGAGTGGTTAACTGCAACGGTCAACTATTCTGTTTACAATCGTTCGTTTGCAAATTTAGGCGCTGGATTTAGTTTGAGAGGTGGTCCAATTCAATTTTATTGTATGACCGATAATTTGTTGGGTGTGATGCGACCACAAGGTTCTAAAAATTGGCATGTTACCTTTGGAATGGGCTTGTTGTTTGGCAAACCAGATAAAGAAAAAGACAAGACAGCAAACCGGATTAATGAGTAAAATTAATTAAACCGAATCGCTTTGACAGGTGAAATACGTGTGATTGCAACAGAAGGAATGAGCAAGGCGAGCAAGCAAACCAATAAAGTTGCTCCATTTAGGATCAAAATGTGCCACCAAGTAATTTCAATTGGAACAAAATTCAAATAATATACTTCTGGATCTAATTTGAAAATGTGTGCTTTTTCTTGCAACAAACACAAGCCAATTCCGATGAGATTGCCCCAAAGCATCCCACGAAGAATCAAAAATCCTGCTTGAGAAAGGAATATTTTTCGAATACTCCAATTGCTTGCTCCGAGCGCTTTTAGCATCCCAATGAATTGGGTTCGAACCAAAATCATAACCAAAAGTGCGGATCCCATGTTGATAATGCCGATTAATATCATCAAGGTGAGTATGATCCAAACATTTACGTCGAGAAAAGATAGCCAAACAAAAATATCACTTTGATTGTCAACAATGCTACTGACCATTAAGTCTTCATTGCCCGGTTGAAATTGGATTTGTTTTTTCAATGATCGAACATCTTCTTCCAAATGATCCCAATCTCTCAAAGTGAATTCAAATGCCCCCACATAGTTCTGAAACGAACCTTTGCCATCGATTTGTTCAATGTAAATGGTTTTTGATGGATTTTGAATCGAATAAGTCAAACCAAGTTCATCGGTGTAATTTTTTACTAATTTCTTATTTTCATCCAAAGGATAAGGTTCCCACGAATTTTTGTTACCAGTAATTCGAATTTTCAAATAAGCAGTATCCGGAATACTTGTTTCTTCATTTCTACCATCAATAAACATCCAATAATCAGATACAATCAGTCGTATGGTGGTGTCTTTATCTGGGTAAAAAATAAATCCGTTGTAATTTTCGTAACCTTTTCCCCAATCGAAACGGTAATTTCCATTTCCACCAACTACTTCAGCTTTCACAATCAGATGTCCATTTGCCAAAGAATCGTCAATTCGAATTGCCGCTTGAATTCCCCAATCATTGAAACGTTGAATATGTCGAATATCTGCAAAGATGAGTTCTTTATCGTAATCGTCTAAACCTGTTTCGAAAATCCCTGCCACCCGAAACATTTGTTTGACAGGTTGATTTTTCACAAAAAAAGCACGAGCATCATCGCCCACTTTATAGCCTAGTTTTTTGGCAATTTTGTTGGAAATAACGATTTCATCGGAAACGGTATTTGAATCCATCTTCGGAATTTCACCCTCAATGATATGGGATTGAATGAATTGCCAGTTGTAATCGGTTCTAACACCTTTTACCAAAACACCTAAAATCTCTTTTTGACCATCGTGTGTTGATTGTAAAAGTGCGGGTTTGTAAGCAACAGGATGAATCTCGCTGACGTGTTTGCTTTTCAACAAAGTTGGATAAAAAGATTGTTGGAGTAAAATGGGAGCATTTTCTTTCACAGATCGATTACCCGTTTTAGTAACTACGGCATGTGAACCGAAACCAATTACTTTGTTGCGGATTTCATTTTGGAAACCTGTTACCACTGAGAGTGTTATGATATTTACTAACATCGCAAGGCTGATACTTATTATCGCAATACGGACAATAGGTCGGGAAACTTTCTTACCTTCGACCTCATTTTTCAGGATTTTTCTCGCTATGAAATACTCGAACTTCAATGTAAATACAAATTCAGCACGAAAGTACGCAAAGCTTTTATGCCTGAAAAGTATTTTGTTGATTTTCCTGTTTTCTTGTCAAACTTGGAAAGATTGGAGAAGCAAGCGAGAAGTTCGGAAAGAGACAGAAAGTCAAATAGTTGACGACACAGCAGAAGGTGAGATTGAAGGGGATGAAAAGTTTCGCACGAAACAAAATGAAATCGTCATAGGAGCTGAACGAATGAATTTGTTTGTCGATTCATTGAAAGGGAAGCGAATTGCAGTTGTTGGAAATCAAACCTCAACTATTAACCAAACACATTTAGTGGACACCTTACTTAGTTTGGGTGTGGAAGTGATAAAAGTTTTTTCGCCCGAACATGGTTTTCGTGGAGATGCGGATGCAGGAGAGAAAGTGAACAATGGAACCGATTTACGAACGGGTTTACCTTTGATCTCTTTGTATGGAAATTACAAAAAACCAAAAGCAGCTCAATTAGAAGATGTTGATATGGTTATTTTTGATATTCAGGATGTTGGAGTTCGTTTTTATACGTATATTTCTACTTTACACTATGTAATGGAATCGTGTGCTGAAAACAACATTCCAGTTATTGTACTTGATCGTCCGAATCCGAATGCGCATTACATCGACGGACCCATTCGCGAGGAAGCGCATAAATCGTTTGTGGGAATGCATCCAGTACCGATTGTTTATGGAATGACCATTGGTGAATATGCCTTGATGATTAATGGAGAAAAATGGTTGGCTGATTCTGTTCATTGTGATTTAAAAGTGATTCCACTCAAAAATTACTCGCACAAAATGAAATATGTATTGCCTATTCCACCAAGTCCCAATTTAAGATCGGAAGCGGCTGTTGCCTTGTATCCGAGTTTGTGTTTGTTTGAAGCAACAACAGTTAGCGTTGGAAGAGGAACGGATCGACCTTTTGAAATGTATGGTCATCCACGTTGGCCAGAAATGGAATTTTCCTTCACACCTATTTCCAGTTTTGGTGCCAAAAATCCACTTTGGGAAAATAAGTTGTGTTGGGGATTTGATTTACATTCGACCGCAAAGAAACGCATGTATGACATGAATTTGAATTTCCTTTTGGAAGCGAAAATGCTTTGTGGCGATTCCATTGATTTTATTAATCAACCTGGTTTCTTTGATCGGTTGGCTGGCACAAGTGAATTGCGGAAACAAATCAATGAGGGACTTTCTGCCAAAGAAATTCGCACTTCTTGGAAACCGGGCATTCAACAATTCCGAAGAACTCGATCCAAATATTTGTTGTACGAGTAAAGTAATGGAGGAATTGATGTAACATTTGTCACAGTAAAATTCTAACACTTTATTTACCTTTGTACCCAAAATTAGATTCTTAAATCATGGGTAAATTTCAAGATATTGTCAAGTCAGATATTCCAACATTGGTTGATTTTTATGCCACTTGGTGCGGTCCTTGCCAAGCCATGATGCCTGTTTTGGATCAGTTGAAAGATCGAATGGGTAGCAAAGTGCGCATTTTGAAAATTGACGTGGACAAAAACATGGATATTGCCGAAAAATTCAAAGTTCGCGGTGTTCCCACTTTTGTTTTATTCAAAAAAGGCGAAATTCAATGGAAGCAAAGTGGGGGAATGGATATTCGCACCTTAGAAGCTAAAATTAAAGCTGCCTTATAACCTGAGTTCGATTATAAATTTTGACTCAGAATTCAATTTTAAAAGTAATATACAAGGCGAATTTGTGAGGAATAGCTAGCTATTTCGAGTAAATTTAACGATGAATATTTCTTTTAAAATGAACAGCTTATAAAGCAATCGCCATTAAAAACTCCTCTTTGTCGCAAAAACAATTTGAAATAACCCGTTATTCCTTCTTTGTTTTTACTAAAATAGAAGCATTTACTGGCGTTCTGAACAAAATTTATAATCGAACTCAGGTTTATAACCTTAATTTAGAATCGAACATAGGTTTGTAACAAAATTACTCATCACGGAGCAAATATTTATATCGTTGAACGGTATTTTCCAAACCTAAATACAAGGCATCTGAAATAAGCGCATGTCCGATGGAAACTTCTTCCAAAAAAGGAATCTGCTCTTTAAAATAGCGTAAGTTTTCTAGGCTTAAATCGTGTCCTGCATTGATTCCCATTCCTAATTCATGTGCTAATTGCGCAGCTTGAACGTAAGGAGCAATGGCATTTTCTTTTCTGTGTGAAAATTCTTCAGCATAAGGTCCTGTGTACAATTCGATGCGATCAACACCTGTTTTTGCTGCATAACGAATGTTTTCTGTGTTCGTATCAACAAAAATCGAAGTTCGGATACCCCAAGATTTGATTTTCGCAACGAGATCCCGAAGGTAAGTTTCATGTTTCACGGTGTCCCAACCAGCATTGGAAGTCAAGACATGAGGTGGATCTGGAACCAAAGTTGCTTGTTCAGGTCGAAGTTCTTCCAAAAGTGATAAAAATCGTTCATCCGGATATCCTTCGATATTAAATTCAGTTTTAACCACTTTCTTTAGATCGTATGTGTCTTGCTTTGTGATGTGTCGCTCATCAGGGCGAGGATGTATCGTAATTCCATCGGCACCAAAGCGTTCACAATCGATGGCTACTTGAACTACATTGGGCGTATTTCCACCTCTTGCATTGCGGATGGTTGCAATTTTGTTGATGTTTACACTGAGTTTTGTTGCCATAATTTTCCTTTATTTTTTCTTGAAAATGAGTTTACCGATAGTCATCAAACCAACGGCCAATAATCCAGCGATGAGACCATACATGATTTCTTTCACAATCCCAGGAATCTGAGGCATAAAATGATGAAGGTATTCAATGTTGTGAGCAAAAATCCCTCCTGAAACTAGGATTAATGCGATGGTTCCAACTACGGCCAAAGTACGAATAACAAGTGGCAAAGCTTTTACTAAAGCACGACCAACTGCTGCTTCAAATCCTTGGTTGTTGCTGTGTTTGATCAATTTGAATCCAGTGTCGTCCATCCGAACAATGAGAGCAACAATTCCGTAGACACCAACCGTAGCCAACAAAGCCACAATCGAAACGGTAGCAATCTGAACAGACATTGGTTTGTCAAGAACCGATCCCAACGCAATGATGACAATTTCCAAAGACAAGATAAAATCCGTTGTAATTGCTGATTTTACTTTCACTTTTTCTTCCTCCTCCGAATTGTCCATGCTGATTTCCTCCACATGTTTGTGGCTTTCAACTTGTTTGTGGAAGAAATATTCAATGATTTTTTCAACACCTTCATACGCCAAATACAATCCGCCGATGATAAGAATTAGAGTAATTGTTGGTTTGTAAAGAAAACTCAACAAAAACACAAATGGAATGATGATTACTTTATTGAGAAGCGCGCCTTTGGTGATTTTCCATAAAACCGGAAGTTCGCGGGAAGACAAAAATCCAGTTGCTTTTTCGGCATTTACAGCTAAATCATCTCCTAAAATTCCCGCTGTTTTACTGGTTGCAATTTTACTAGCGGATGCAACATCGTCCATCAATGCACTAATATCATCCAAAAGGGCAAAAAAACCTGAGGCCATATTCTAAATTTGGTTTAAAGGTCAAAAGTATAAATTCTCCCGCATTTGATTAACTTTCCTCGAAAATCATTGTGCAAATCTGTTTTACTTTTGATCTAAAATTGTATCATCGTTTTCTTGAAAGATATACTTTTCATGTTTTTGGTAAGAAAGTATGGTCGGAATTGCCAAAATAAATGCAAGTAAAAATCCACCTTTTACAAGGAAATTAATCATTATTGAAATCGGATCGAAAGTCAATACGCCTGCAAAAGTAAGCGCAACGATAAACAACGTGCGAAAAGTAAACATGCTAAATCCAATCCAGAAAAAGGAAGCTTTCGCTTTACGAAGTTGATACGCGGAGAAAAAATAAGTAAATAGTGCAAGTAGGGTAAAAACGGGTCCAATCAAAATGACCAGTAAATTGGGAGAACTAGTTGCAACAACAAGGTCAGAAAGAAAAATTAAGCAGGTACCTCCGAAAACAATCCAAAAATAGGTGCTGTAGCTTTTGATTTTATGAATGGGATGATCTTTGTTTATTGGTGAGTGAAAGCCATTGACAATCACATTTAGAATCAATTTTTGTTTCGAGAATTTTACTTCAATTTTACCCAAGTATGGATGTTGTACAACAATTCCTTTTTGTAGTTGTGCAAACGACTTATTCTCAAAAAGCATTTCACCCTGATATTCCGCGTTGACAGATCGGTATCCTTTTGTCCAACTGAGTGAAATAACTTCTCCTTTGTTCTGTGTAATGGGATAGTCTAAGTAAAAATCCATGAATTGTAGTTTTAGGTAAAGATAGATAGTTTTTAACTGAGTTCAATTCAAAAAGTAAAATCGAACTCAGTTTTTAATGAATGGATGCTTGCGAATTCGGACCTTAATTAAGGAGCAATTGTAATGGTTGTTACCATTTTTTTATCAACTGAGCCGCTTCCGCTACTTGTAACGATAGATCCTAGTTGATTCTCCCAGTCACAATCAGCATAATAATCTCCTGGTTCGAGTTCAAGAAATTCTACTTGTCCTGAAGAGTTCGTAATTGCTGATTCGGAATAAAGGGCATTGTTGTAGTCGGAAAGACCTTGATAAAGAAATACCGTTTTTCCACTACCGATCGAATTGCCCGTTCCATCGATCACATTTACTTTCAAATCTCCTGTTTTGTTTTTCTTACAACTCGTTGTCAAAGTAAGAGTTGCAGTAACGAAAAACAGTAGTAAATAGTTTGTTTTCATATTGATTTGGATTTAATTACTTTATGAACTCGATGATGTCTGCACTAACTGTAGCAGTAACCATTTTGGGATTTTGTATCAGATCTACGGTTACATGAACAAGTGTTCTACTCCCCGTTAATGTGACACCTTGATTTTTAGCGTTTTCGATTAGATTTGCTTTTGCACGAGCCACGATTCCTTCTTCGTCTCGAATGGAAAGTTTTGCTTTTTTTGCAGATGCGACACCTTTAAAACTACCTAAAACCTTAAAATTTGCACTAGATAGAATGATTTGGGTTTGGTTAATTTGCCCGTAATTTCCTTGGTAATGAGTCACTTTACATGAAGTAAAAAGAAGGGCTGCTAATAAAATGAGTGAAGAAAATGGTTTTTTCATGGGATTATTATTTGGATAAATGTTTATTCAGTTTTTGAATTTCGAGTAAAATTTCTTTTAAGATTTCAACGGATGAATTGCCCTCTTTCCATGAAAAGTCTTCCGTTTTATTAAGTAAAATAGAACTATCAATGTCGAGTATTTGGGCAATTTGTTGAAGTCGTTCTGTTGAAATTTTTGTTTCGCCTCGTTCAAGTCGGCTGTAATTAGCAGAATCGATTCCGAGTTCCTCTGCTAGGTAAACTTGCGTTAAATTTTTACTGAGGCGAATAAGTTTTATTTTGTCGTGTAGTTCCATGCTTGTCGAGAGCAACAAAATTAATCGGTTCATAACCAAGATAAAAAGCGAATATTGATTGATATTTGCGTATTTCGCAAGTTGAGGGATAGGAGCAGGAGATTTGACTCTCCTGCTTTGGGTGGTCTGATTATTTACCTGTACTTGGAGGATTGTTATCTCTTCCTCCTCCAGAAGGATTCCCAGTTGTACTAGGCCATCCGCCATTACCTTTTTTAGCCATTGTTATTGGATTTATTTGTTTGTGCCTACTCGGTTGCTCGCTTTTGGGCTTGGGCGATTTAATACTTAAAAGTCAATTCACTTTTTGCCTTGATAAGGATTCAATTGTTTACCTCGATTGCCTTGATTCTTATCGTAAGTTTTGTTTGTGCCTTTAGTTCCAATGTTTTTGTTTTTTACATCTGCTTGATGATTTGATTTTTTCATAATTTGAAAATTGAAATTGATTACCTACTCGTTAGCTTTTCGGTTTCCGCTCATTGATTTATAATTAAATAGTTTTGTTTCCTTTTTATACCACTTTTAAAGGTTTCAATTTTTGTTAAGAAACAGGTTACTAGATTTTTTCCGTCTTTCAGAATAAAGAGTTCGCAGTTTATGCCTAATTTTTCCGAAGTGATTTTTCGAGATACAATGATGTATGTTCTTCCCTTTGAACAAGGGATAGTTTTTAAAGCGAAAAGAAGAATTTCATCTGAGATTTTTCGTTCCCATTGACGAAGTAAGAAATGTTCTGTCTTATAAAATACTCCAATCTTTTCTCGTCGAAAGGAGGATTTTTTGGTAATGTTGTTTGGTTTCATTCTGCTTTACTATTTTAAGTTTGTAAAGCAAATGTCTAGACACGGGTAGTCACAACCTAATAAGGAGTAATATAAGCATACCGGAAGTAACGAAACAGCTTTTTAGAGTAATGAAAGCCTTATTTAGATTTAAAATTTTTGAAATTAGGTCGGTAATTTTCTGACACGGGTATTTGCTTTGTCGTTTTATTTCCATTTTCATCAATGGTCACATCTACCTCAATTGTATGGTCTTTATTGTAACAATTTACTTTTTTCTTATTTACCCAAAATTGTTTGTGTGATTGAATTAAAAGTTCTGGATCTAAACCTTTTTCTAACATTTTGGAAAAAGAAAAATCTACTAATATTTCAGGTTTTCGATTTGTAAAGTATATTAGTTTATTGTTTGACTCGGAACCATGATTTTTGTCCGTACACAAATAAACAATCGTTTCTATTTCAACTTTATTTAGTTTACTTCCTTTAAAATCAAGATATATAAAATTTGATTTGTCATTTTGATGTATCTGCAAACTAATCTTCTCGATAATTTTCTTCAATCGATCAACTGGTACGGGTTTGGTCAATGAATGAACTGGAAAAGGATGATCTGAATTGAATGATTGGATTCGTTCAACATAGTCGTTCGTTTTTCCAGTAATAAACAGAACAGGCAATTTTAGTTTGTTTGCAACATCAATTCCAGATTTACTATCGTTTTGTAAATCAATATCTAAAATCAAAAAGTCAATGGATTTTTCTTTCACTTCATCCAAAAATTTTTGAGAACTTGTTTCCTTTACTAGAACTTCAATAGAACTAATCGTCTTGAGATCTAAATATAAATCTTTCAATAAATCAATGTCATCTTCCAATATAGCAACGTTTAGTTTTTTCATAGATTAAATGTTAATGTAGCATGGTATTCTTGCTGATCGCATGATGATTTTATATATTCTTTGTCTCCCATTAAAATAGATAAGCGACGTTCTGTATTGATTAAACCGATACCTGGTTTTATTTCTACATTTTTATGTTTTATTTTGTTTATTACTTTCAATTCAAAAAAACCATCTGAAAGTGTCAATTGTATTTTTAAAAATTTCGGATGCTTTGTGTCACCGTGCTTAAACGCGTTTTCTAAAAAGTGAGCTGAAATTAAATGAGGAATACAAGGTTTTGTAAAATGAATATCATTTGTATCTAGTTTTGACATATCGATTTCAATGGCGTCTATTTCACTTAAAAATAAATCGTTTAAATCAAGGTATTTTCGAATAAATTCAACTTCCTCTTGGATACTTACAAAATGGACATCATTTTTGTAAAAAATATATTCCAGTGTATCCGTTAATGATTCCATTCCTTTGTTTAATCTTTTAGCAAATACATTTAAATTCGCTATAATATTATTCAAAGTATGCGGTTGCAACTGAAACTTAAGTTGGTTCGTTTCTAATTCTAAATTTTCTTTTTTTAATGTGTTAACCTCTCGAATTAACTTTTCTATTTCTTTGTTTTTTTCATATTGTTTTACCATTAGCACAATGAAAACAATCAGAATAATTGCTGGAATTATAAATAGCATAGTAAGTGATTTTCCATGTCAAATATAAATTTTTCCTTTGATTTTTGAAAATCAAACAATTATTATTCTTGTAGTTCATTTATTCCGCAACTGGCAGCCTGGTTTTTTCAATAAATTCCTTACCTTTACCTCGCAATTATGGAAGATAAAAAACGCATTTTAATAACCGGTGCGGCCGGGTTTTTGGGGTCGCATTTGTGTGATCGGTTTATCAAAGAGGGATACCATGTGATTGGTATGGACAATTTGATTACCGGTCGCCTGAAGAATATTGAACATTTATTTCCACTGGAGAATTTTGAATTTTACAACCACGATGTGAGTAAATTCATTCATGTTCCTGGAAAACTGGATTATATCTTACATTTCGCTTCGCCTGCTAGTCCTATTGATTACTTGAAAATTCCGATTCAAACCTTGAAAGTAGGTTCGTTGGGAATTCACAATTGTTTGGGATTAGCAAAAGCAAAAAATGCACGCGTATTGATTGCTTCTACCTCCGAGGTTTATGGTGATCCTACTGTTCATCCGCAAACGGAAGAATATTGGGGAAATGTCAATCCAGTTGGTCCACGTGGGGTTTATGACGAAGCAAAACGCTTTCAAGAAGCGATGACGATGGCCTATCATACCTATCACGGTTTGGAAACGCGAATCGTTCGTATTTTCAACACGTATGGTCCTCGCATGCGATTGAATGACGGTCGAGTATTGCCTGCATTTATCGGGCAGGCATTGCGCGGTGAAGATTTGACCATTTTTGGAGATGGATCGCAAACACGTTCTTTTTGTTATGTCGATGACTTAGTGGAAGGAATTTATCGTTTGTTGTTGTCGGACTATGCTTTGCCCGTAAATGTTGGAAATCCAGATGAAATTACGATCAAAGATTTTGCTGAAGAAATCATCAAACTGACCAATACAACGCAAAAAGTGGTCTACCATGATTTGCCAGTTAATGATCCGAAACAACGTCAACCTGATATCACAAAAGCGAGAGAAATTCTCGGTTGGGAACCCAAAGTGGATCGGGCAGAAGGTTTGCGTAGAACCTATGATTATTTTCTGACTTTGACTTCTGAAGAATTGAATCAAAAAGAACACAACGATTTCGAAAAATACATTGTAAAATAATGGAAAAGAACTATTTTGCTCACGAAACAGCTGTTGTTGATGAAGGTTGTAACATTGGAGCTGGAACAAAAATTTGGCATTTTTCGCACATCATGCCCAATTGTACCTTAGGTGAAAACTGCAACATTGGTCAAAATGTGGTGATTTCTCCTGACGTAATTTTAGGGAAAAATGTCAAAGTCCAAAACAACGTTTCCATTTATACAGGAGTAATTTGTGAAGACGATGTGTTTTTAGGACCATCGATGGTTTTTACGAACGTCATTAATCCGAGAAGTGCAGTAAATCGCCGAGGAGAATATGCACGTACAACGGTGAAAAAAGGAGCATCGATTGGTGCGAATGCAACGATTGTGTGTGGACATGACATCGGTGAATTTGCGTTTATTGGCGCAGGTGCTGTGGTGACAAAAAACGTTCCAGCTTATGCTTTGGTGGTGGGAAATCCAGCGCGACAAATGGGGTGGATGAGTGAATACGGACATCGCTTAGAATTTGACGAAAATGGAACAGCACTTTGCCCTGAAAGCAATCAAAAATACGAATTGAAAAACGGAATCGTTAGCAAAATCTAACAAAATGAAGCGAATTTTAGTGACCGGAGGTGCCGGATTTATTGGTTCTCACGTGGTTCGCCGTTTGGTGAATCGCTATCCTGAATATCAAATTATCAATTTGGATAAACTGACTTACGCAGGAAATCTGGAAAATCTGAAAGACGTGGAAAATGCAACTAATTATACGTTTGTAAAAGCAGATATTTGTGATCTGGAACACATTGAACAAATTTTCTCTGAATATCAAATTTCGGATGTTATTCACCTAGCTGCTGAGTCGCACGTAGATCGTTCGATTGAAGGCCCCTTGGAATTTGCGATGACGAATGTAATCGGAACGTTGAATTTATTGAACGCCGCTCGACTTGCTTGGGGGAAAGAAGAAAATCATGTTTTTCATCACGTTTCTACCGATGAGGTCTTTGGTTCGCTGGGAGAAACTGGTTTTTTTACGGAAACCACGTCGTATGACCCAAGAAGTCCGTATTCGGCTTCGAAAGCAAGTTCGGATCATTTTGTTCGGGCATTTTTTCATACCTACCATTTGCCAATTAAAATGTCGAATTGTTCCAACAATTACGGTTCACACCATTTTCCGGAAAAACTCATTCCGTTGATGATTCACAACATCCAAAACAACAAACCTTTGCCTGTTTATGGAAAAGGGGACAATATCCGTGATTGGTTGTGGGTAGAAGATCATGCTTCGGCAATCGATGTTATTTTTCACAAAGGGAAATTGGGCGAATCTTACAATGTAGGAGGATTAAACGAATGGAAAAACATTGACTTGGTTCGTTATTTGTGCCGCATTATGGACGTGAAATTAGGTCGTGAGGCAGGATCAAGTGAACAATTGATTCAATTTGTTACCGACCGAGCTGGACATGATCAACGTTACGCCATCGATGCTTCTAAATTGGAACGCGAATTAGGTTGGAAACCATCGATCACTTTTGAAGAAGGGCTACAAAAAACCGTCGATTGGTACCTCGAAAATACCGATTGGATTCAAAAAGTTACCTCGGGCGACTATCAGAAATACTACGATAATATGTACAGCGGACGTTAATTTTTAGCACATATATGCGCTATTTTAGCTATTTTTTCGTATTTTAGCCAAAATATGAGTCGTGATGAGATTGTTTTCAATCGATAAACAACCTGTGGATGTGATGCTAGAATTAGCTGATCGCGTTAAGAAAACACGGAAATCAAAAGGCTACACCCAAGCAGATCTGGCAGAACGAGCAGCAGTGTCATTGGGAAGTTTAAAGCGGTTTGAACAAACGGGTGAGATTTCGTTGGTTTCGCTTTTAAAAATTGCTCATTTGTTAGGAACGTTGGAAGATTTTGATCAATTATTTCATCAAAGAAAAGGAATTCCGAAGGAAGTGGAGAAAAAGTTTCGATTATGAGAATAAATACCATTCATAAAACCGCTCAATCAATCGAAAAAATTCAAGTTTGGTTAAATTTAGAAGGGAAACGGATTCTAGTTGGAGATATTCAATGCCATCAAAACCAATTTTTTTTTAAGTTGTCGGACTCTTATTTGTCAATGTTCGAAGCTTTTGAATCCAATCAACTACTGCTGTCTCCTTTTAAAATGCTTCATACTTCTGAAATTCAAGTACTTCCTGCAAGTCCGTTTGAAGGGTTAAGCGGTCTGTTTTCAGATTCTTTACCCGATGGATGGGGGAAATTATTGGTTGATCGTTTTGTTCGTTCTAATAGGATTGCTAGTACGGACTTTAATCTTTTACACCGACTCATGTATGTGGGTGAAAATGGATCTGGCGCATTGGAATACGAGCCTGTTTTGGATAAATTGAATTCAGAAATTATTGCTCAAGATCTGGAAGAATTTAATCAGGCATCGAAACAATTATTGTCGGGAGAAGATACCGATTTACTTGGAGATTTTTATCGACTTGGTGGGACCTCTGGTGGAGCGAGACCCAAATTAACAATTGGGTATAATCCCAGTTCAAATTTGATTTCATTTTCACCAAATCATTTTCAAAATGGTTATGAACCATGGATTGTCAAATTTAGAAGCAATTCGGATTTGGTTGATGCTGCACATGTTGAATATGCTTACTATCAAATGGCAAAGGCTTGTGGGATTGAAATAAGTGATTCTATTTTGTTAAAGGATAAAAATAACGAGCACCATTTTGCAACAAAACGTTTTGATCGAATCGGAAATCAAAAGATTCATCTTCATTCACTTGCTGGATTATTACATGATGATTTTCGAATGAGTAATTTAGATTATGGTCATTTAATGGATGCTGCTTTTCGATTAGAAAAAACAAAAAAAGTTCAAGAAAAGATCTTTAGATTGGCTGTTTTTAATGTATTTGCTTGCAATCAGGATGATCACACGAAGAATTTCTCTTTTTTGATGGACGCAGGTGGAACATGGAAATTTGCTCCTGCGTATGATTTAACTTTTTCACAAGGTATGAACGGATTTCAAAGTATGTCTGTAGGTCGAGTTTCAAAAGAGATTTCGAAATCAGATTTGTTGAAATTAGCATCGTATTTTCAAATAGAGTCTGCGAAAGAAATACTCGATCAGGTTTCTGAAACGTTAATTAATTGGCAATCGTTTGCAAAAAATTCAGGGGTGAGTAATCAAACAATGAAATTCATAAATCAAGTAATTAACAACCATATAGGTCGTAAATAGCGCACACTTGATTTTAAGGAATAATAGTTTAACTAAGCTCCAAATTTGAAACCATGCGAAAATTCACTCGAATCAGCTTGATGCTTTTCTTCACGTGTTTGTGTACATTTTTTTCTTTTGGGCAAACGGATAGCACCAAAACCCAAGTTCTAGATGTAATTTACCTCAAAGATGGTCGAATCCTGAAAGGTGATATTTTGTCTTTTGATGAATCAACCGGGGGAATCGTCTTTAAAGATTTGTTTGATCGAAATTACTCTTTTGGTCGAGCAGATTATGATTCTTTCAAAGAAAATGTAGTCTTTGAGAAAAAAGTCAAGAAACCCAAAGTAATTCATGAGCGCAAAGCAGATGCTTTTGGGTTTGCTGTTGGCATTCACGCCAGCCAGTTTATTTTGAACGAAAAACTCACGGAAGACGACTATTATTTTTCCACCGATGCTTATTTGGGTCTTTCTACCAATTTAAAATTAAGTGCAGGACGACACTTTGGTACACAGCACTTTGCTGGTTTGTTTACGGATTTCAGTTTAACATCGGGTGATTACAGCCATTATTCCATTGGAGCTCGCTACACCTATCATTACCAAGCGGAAGGAAAAAACACGGCTTTTTACTTGCCTGTAGAATTGCATTACCAACAGGTAAAGTTTGATCAAAAATACCAAGTCAGAGATACCAATTTCTTTGTTGGAGGATATACGTATCCAAAGGAAATTGATACTAAAACAAGTTTGAGTTCATTGCAGTTGACCATAGGACAAGGAGTTAGTTTTTTCATGCGGAACAAAAAAGCCATTTCCTTGGAATTGGCTTTAAGCAAAAGTTTTGGTATGAAGCACCAATTCAGCGGATTGACGGTTAAAGAACCAACCACCGAATTTAGTTCACTCGCTTTGCGTTTCGGTATTTTGTATCAATTCTAGCCCGATTTTTCTCCTAATTCGGTAGAATATTCAATCAAAAATTCGAATGGATTTTATGGGTTTAAACTTATTTCGTATTTTGGCAGAAGAATGATTGCACGAGATATAATTTCAGATGAAATCCCGCCGTTGAAACATACGGATACCGGAGAGATAGCACTACGTTGGATGGATGAATTCAAAGTTTCGCATTTGCCTGTTCTAAAAAACGGCAATTTTGTGGGAGTCGTTTCCGAAGCGGATGTCTTGGATAAAATGGATTTGGACGAAACCTTGGATCGTTTGTTTGATCATTTACCAAGACCGTACGTCAAAGCAAGTGCGCACATTTACGAAGTATTGTTTCGTGTTTCGGAGCACAAAATTTCTGTCATCCCGATTTTGGATGAAGATGAGACTTATTTGGGTTGTACAAGTATTCACCAATTGGTTACCTTGATTGCCAATACGGGAAGTATCAAAGAAAGCGGAGGAATTTTGGTGTTGGAAGTGAATGAACGCGATTATTCTTTGGCACAAATTGCTCAAATTGTGGAAAGCAACAATGCACGGATTTTAAGTTCATATATCATGTCGTCGCCGAACTCAACCAAATTGGAAATCACACTGAAAATCAACCAAATTGAGTTGGATCGTATCATTAGAACGTTTGAACGTTACGATTATGTGATTCGAGCTTCTTTCCAAAAAAGCAATTTCCAAGATGATTTGCAGTTGCGCTACGATGCTTTGATTAATTACCTAAAAATGTAAGCCATGCGCGTTGCCATTTATGGAAGAAAAGTCACCAAGCAAAATGCGGGATTCATTCAGGAGATTTTGAAACTCATGAAGGAATTTAACTGGAACGTTGTGCTTGAGAAAGACCTCAAAGCCGATATTGAAAAGAAAATCGCCTGTAACAATACTTGTGACTCCTTTTCCTCTCATCTGGATTTTCAATCGGGAATTGATCTCGTTTTGAGTATCGGAGGAGATGGGACATTCCTCAAGTCCGTTACGTATGTTCGTGATAGCGGAGTTCCTATTTTGGGTGTCAATACAGGTCGACTTGGATTTTTGGCAAACATCAGCAAAGACCAAATTCATCACGCACTTGATGAGGTGAAAAACGGGAATTTTACGCATCAAAAACGATCATTGTTGCGCGTTGAGTCAGAGTCTGATTTGTTTGGGGAAGATAATTTTGCTTTGAACGAAGTAACGATCCACAAAAAAGACAATGCTTCCATGATTACTGTTCATGCGAAATTGGATGGAAATTACCTGAATTCGTATTGGGCAGATGGCTTGATTGTAGCTACTCCAACGGGTTCAACGGCATACAGCTTGAGTTGTGGTGGGCCGATTATTACACCTGGTTGCCAAGTCCACATTCTTACACCGATTGCACCGCATAATCTCAATGTCAGACCGATGGTTGTTCCCGATCACATGCCTGTCGAGTTGAGTGTGGAAGGCCGTGGGCGAAGATTCTTAATTAGTTTAGATTCAACTGCAAAAAGTATCCGTCAAGGAGAAATCATGGTCGTACGTAAGGCAGAATACATGATCAACGTGGTGAAATTCGAAGAAACGACTTTCCTCAATACAATCCGCAATAAAATGTTGTGGGGCTTGGATCGGAGAAACTGAAACCTAAATTTGATTCTATTCTTTTTTTAAACTGTTTTATAACACTTTCGGATATTAGATTGAAATTCAAACAGGCTCTAAGGTATTTGAATCATTTTTTCAGTTTGCGTTGAGCGATTGAAAATACTAGCATATTTGTACATTTTTAGATTGCATGGATCTGTGATGTCATAAATATTTCTTTGTAATAAAAAGAGATTTTCATTTAATGGTTGAACACTTTTAGCGTGAAATGATTCATAATTGCTGTCTAATAGTGTTGTATACGTATCTCCTAACTCATAAAATCCGTCAAGATTTGCTAGAAAAACTTTGTTTTCTGATACATAGAAACCATTTTGCAGAATATTAATTGCGTTAAAATCACCCCAACTGATGATCTCCTCTGAATCGATATTGTATATTTTAAAACCTTCATTGTTTTCGAAGTAGATTATTTCATTTTTTGAATACCAATCTGCATGAGAAGTATTTAAAGGGAGTGGGGTAGTAAATTCTCCTTCTTCGTTAGAGATATAAACTTTTGAATGTGAGATGTCACAAGCTAGTAGTATAGTGTTATTGGGATTATATTTTATGTAATCGCTTATACCAACTAATGATGGTACAGAGATGTTTTCTATATTTTGGCCATTGGGTTTAATTTTCTTAAATTCACCAATCTCATTAAAAATGATCCAATTATCTTTCGTCCAATCGATGTATGAAAAAAATAAATTTGTTTTTCTAACTACATGACAAAAAATTGAACACATTAACATTTGATTGATTTTGAGGGTTT
>CAYRMV010000037.1:0-24911 GCA_964425255.1 uncultured Flavobacteriales bacterium | reverse complement strand
GTAAAATCGAAATTTTTCACAAAAAAAGAGGCTGCCTTTTTGAGACAACCTCCTTTTGTTATTTAATTTTCGATTAATCAAATTTGATGTAGCCGATTTTTTGTTTTTTACCTACGTTTGCAAAAAGTAAAATAGCATTGTCTTTCTCGTTTGCGTATGACCATTTTGGCACAATGTTTAGATTTTTTTCTTCATTTTTGGATAACATTTTACGTTTGATGTCTCCGTTTTCAAGATCTACTTCTACAAAAGCAACAGCATTTTTCTTTCCAATTCTAGCATGTTGTACTTCTCCTTCTTTAGCAATAAATTTTCCGGATTCAGGTGAGTAATTTTTCACATTATCATTGAAGATAATCATTGCTTTATCTTTCATTTGAACATGACAAAACGAAGAATAATAACCACCATCATTTACGCTGTGTTGATATTTATGAATTTTTTTGTTCCACTCTAATTCACCTTTGTTATCTACTTTGAATACAATGATGTCATTGTAATAATAGTGATAGGTAGTTCTAGTGGCACCTGTCTTTGGATCTGTTGTAGTTACTACAACAAGTTGGTAAAACTCAGCGATACCAAAAAAGCCACCATCATTCGTTTTATCAAGTGATCTAAGAATGAAGTGATCTAAACTAGCTTCGCGGCCTTTACGTTCGTTCTTTTTTTGAATTTTTTCTTTTCTTTTTTCTTTCATTCCTTGCAAAATGAACTCATCAGAAAATGTGTAAAAATCACTTTGGATGATTGTTTCTTTGTCTGGATTTATTAACATTGAAAAAATCCCTTTGATTCCAGTTGTTTTTTTACCAAAAAAGCCAGTAACCATTAAGTTTCCTTTTTCGTCATCTTCCATTTTTAATTGACTAACGTATCGGTCTTCTAAATTTAGATTAACTTCCGTTATTTCGTCAGCTGAAATACTATACAGTCCAATTGAAATATCACTATCTTTTACATTTTTTTCAGTTCTTTGTGTTAAACAGTATAATTTGCTGTTATTAGAAATGTAAAAACTGCTAATGGTTTCATTGAAATTTTTGTTATCAATGACGTCTTCGAATTCTCCTTGTGTTCGAATATTTAATTCTTCATCAAGAATGTAGTAACCATACACACCATTATCTTTATTTTTTCTGGATTGAGCAGAGTAAATAATACACAGATTTTTTTTGTTGTCAGAATTTAAAATGGTGTAAGAAGCTCGTTTCTTGTTGCTTTTATCAAATTTGAATGACAGAACTTTCTCACCTTTTAAGTCAATTTCATTTGCTGAGTGCTTAAACTTATGAACATAAAGTGTTTTTTCCGTTTTTTCTTTGTTGTCTTTCGAAGTGAAAATTAATAATTCTCCATTGAATTCGTATGTGCCTTCTTCTGTAAATCCTGAATTTTTATTTTCAACATTTAAAGTGTATATCGTTTTATTATAAATGTTAAGGTCTTCAACATGGGACATTCCATAACGGTAACCTGGTTGATAAGTACTCGCCTCAAAGGATTTCCCATCTATATTGTAAAAGTTCCCAACACGCTCTTTTTTGGGAATTTCAGATCCCCATGTAATTTTAAAGTCTTGCGCTTTTAAGTGGCTAACAGAAATGAACAGTGTTAAACCTAGCAAAGTTTTAATTTTCATATGTAACAGTTAAATTTTCCCCAAATATATAGAATATGTTGTACCTTTCACTAATAAATTCATCGAAACATTTTCCCAGTAAACAAAGAGTGACAGCCATTCATCGACTTGATTTTTCGGTAGATTAGAAAATCGATATAGTTGACTGAGCGTAACGGGTTGATTTTCAATAATGATTTTCAAAAGTGAAAGTGCGTCTTCGTGTAATTCAGCAGGTTTTGATGTTCCTTTTCGCTGTAAATTCCAAACATTTAGAAGAATTTTATTTGCCAATAAAGTATGATCCTTTTTGCGGACATAGACCTTCCACTTGCTATCATCGTCCAATGCACGGTGATTTTTAGCTGGATTTGGTTTCACTTTGATCTCTAAAACCAAGCGAAAATCTTCTTGCCAAATATGCGATTCGAAAACAACAGGTGGTTTACAAAACAAGGATGCTGCTCCTTCAATCATGTGGTATTCTTCCTCGGGATTGATGCCCGTGATTTTACCGTTGTCTTTCACCCCAATCAATAATCTTCCTCCATCCGTATTGGCAAAAGCCACAAGAGTTCGCGCAATCTTTTTTTGATCGTCGATCCGAAATTTGAAGTCTTGCTGTTGGTGTTCGCCTTCTGCAATAAGTGATTTGAGGGTGGACATGCTTGTTGTTCTTAGATAATTATTTCCAAATATCCCAAGCTTTGAGTGCTTGTTCTTTTAACATGGAATGACCATTTAATATGGTTGCTCCAAGGGTTTCTGCTTCCGAAAGGAAATTAGTTTTTTCTGGGTTGTATATTAGATCAATAATTAAATGCTCTGAATCAATTCCTCGTAGTTGAACGGGTGGTTTTTCATCTATGTGAGGAAACATACCGATTGGCGTACAGTTGACAATCAGTTTGCAGGCTTGTAACATGTATTCATTGCAAGCTTCGTATAGGAATTCATTTTCTTTCGAAGGATTTCGACTTAAAAAAATACAAGAAATTCCAATTTTTTCTAAGGTATAAGCAATTGCTTTAGCTGCTCCACCGGTACCTAAAATCAATGCGCGTTCGTGTCGATTGGTCAGAAATGGTTTGATTGATTGATGAAATCCAAACGCATCGGTATTGTAGCCAATTGTTTGACCATTTTGGATACGAATGGTGTTAACTGCACCAATTTCTTTTGCTTCCGGCGATAACTCATCGAGGAACGGAATGATCGTTTCCTTGTATGGAATGGTCACATTAAGGCCTTCATATTCTGAAAAAATTGGAGCCAAAACAACTTCGGATAATTCAGGGATTTCAATCGCTTCATACCTTCCGTTGATGTAGTTTGTTTCAAAATAATTTTTGAAAAAACTAGGGGAGAAGGAGTGCTCCAATTTTTTGCCGATTAAACCAAATTTTCTTTCTTTTTCCATCATGATTAATTAGAGAGACGAAAGTTCCAAACTTCTCGAATCTTTTGCTGTTCTTTTCCTGATTCAAAAGATTCATATTCGCATTCGAAAATCAACAAGCCAATTCCTTTTTGCTTTAGATATTCGAATAACTCTTGATTGTCCTGTTTTGCAATACATGTACCTTTTCCCGAAAAGATCCGATCATCTATTCTGATTTTCCATTGTCGAATTCGAAATGCTGATTGAATAGGAATGTATTCAGGTAACTGTAAAGTCATGCAAATCGGGAAGGTATCTAAATATGTTTTTGAAACAAATTCTCCATTGATCTTGACCGACGGTTGAGGAAGTTTGAACACAGGGATTTCTCTTTCGTGTAAAATTTGATTTTTATGATTCTTGATTATTAAAACAAGTTGTTGATCAGCACTTTTGGGTCGAATCACCCATTTGTTTTCCTTTAAAAAATACAGTGTATCACAGTTAGAACAAGTAATGTGTATAGTTTTACTCTTTTTTTTTGAAAACCCTAATTCCACAACGTTATTAAAACCAACAAATACATGATTAGAATTGGGGATACTGACAACCACATTGCCATTGTCTTGAGAAAAACAGACAATGCTAGAAAAGAGGAATAAAAAAAAGAGATAGCGAAACATAACTATTTCTTTTTCAATTTTGCACGAACGATCTCAATAATCATAGGTAGAATGGAGATTCCAATAATTCCAAAGATAACTGTTTCAAAATTTTCTTTTACAAAAGTTAATCCACCAAAAAAGTATCCTGCTAAGGTTAGTCCAACCACCCAAAGTATTCCGCCGATAATGTTGAAGCGAATGAACTTAGCATAACTCATATCACCAATTCCTGCTACGAAAGGCGCAAATGTTCTTACAATCGGCACAAAGCGAGCAATGATAATCGTTTTTGGTCCATGTTTTTCGTAAAATTCATGCGTTTGATCAATGTACTTTTGTTTGACCAATTGTTTACCACGAATTTTGAATTGAAGCATTTTGAGACCTACTTTTTTACCAAGGTAATAATTGACTCCATCTCCTAAAATGGCAGCAATAATTAAGAGCAGAAGAACGAGGAATAAGTTCAAATTGGCCGTTTCTCCATTGGTATTTGTAACTCCAGCACAAAATGTTCCTGCTGCAAAAAGCAGTGAATCTCCTGGAAGGAAAGGCATAACAACTAAGCCTGTTTCGACAAAAATAATGAGAAATAAAATGGCATAAATCCAAATGCCATATTCTAAAATCATTGCATGAAGATGATCATCCAAATGCAAGAAAAAATCTAAAAAAGAGTGAATAAATTCCATGAAAAATAGATGTGTTTAGTTTATTGATTCAGTGTAAGCTTGAATTCCTCCAGACAAAATAGAAACCTGATTGAATTGAAAATCTGTTTCTAAAAGATTGGCAACTGCTTCTGCACGACGACCACTTTGGCAAACGATGATGATTTCTTTTTCTTGAGGTATTTCTGAAATACGATCACAAATTTCGCCCATAGGAATTGGGTGTGAATCGATTGAAAATTCAGCTCTTTCGAAGGGTTCACGAATATCAATGACAAAACAAGTCTCTTTTGATTTGTTTTTTAGTTCCTGAGGTGTAATTTGTTTCACGTGCAAAAAATTTACACAAACCTACCAAAATTTCCTCACTATGCCAAGCTAAGCTTTTGCTTTCACAGAGATTTCCATGGTAAATTCAGCTACGATTTCATTTTGAGTATTGAACGCTTGAACTTTAACAGGAAGGTTGATACGTGATTCGGTCTGAATACTTTCTTCTACTGCATGTTGAATTTCCGCACCTGCATTACAAACAAATAGAATATCTGATTCAGCACGTTTTAGAAATTGTGCGTCCATACTTTTGAATGCAAACGAGATTGAACGATTCTGTTTTTTTGCAAAATAAAAAGCTTGTATCCCTCCTGCAACGTCAGCTCCAACAGCTAAAGCTCCAAAATACATGGAGTTCAAATGGTTTTTTGTTCTGCGCCGCAATTTTATTTTAACTTGAACTTCTTTGTCGTTCACAAGCACCAATTTTGGTCGCACAAAAGCAATTAAAGCAATTTTAAACCAACCCAATAAACAAAGCATTCTACGCATGTAAGCTAAACTTACCGAATTTGAATTATTCATGAGTCGATGCATTAATTAAACTTGCAACAATTTGTGAAACAGGTCTGATTTCTGAAACGTAATCAATTGTTGGTCCTGCACACCAAACAGTTTTATAAGTTGCGCTGAAAGCTGCATTTTGTAAACTTTTCATTCCCTTGTAAAAAGTGAAAGCTTTGAACCATTTTTTTAATCGTTTATTCTTGTTTAAAATACGCTCAAGCCAATTTTGTTTTGTGCCAATTTTAGCCACATACGGTGTTTTAATTACCGTACAAGGTGTGCCTGAAAGTTTGGTTGTCATCACAACATCTTTCGAAGTATAATCGACACATGCTTGTTTGTACTCATTCGAAACGCCACATTCCTCAGAAGCGATAAAGATTGTACCCACTGATACGCCCGCAATTCCGAGTTGCATTTTGTTTTCATAACTTGTGTGGTCACCAACGCCACCTGCTGAGATGACCGGAATATTACAATTTTCCATCAGAGCAGGAATCAATTCTTTGTATGATAAATTTCCAGCGTGCCCACCCGCTTCTTTGTTTACAGCAATTAATGCATCAGCGCCTAAAGATTCTACTTTTTTTGCATATTTCACATCGGTCACATCACAATAAACTTGTACACCTGCTTGATGCGCTTTGCGTATTACTTCTTCTGGAGAGCCGAGTGAAGTGATGATAAAAGCCACTTTTTCGTCACAAATGACATCGAGTTGTTCATTCAATAAAAAATTCGATTTGTTCACAATTAAATTGATGCCAAATGGGCCATCTACTTCTTTTTTTATTGATTGAATGGCTTTGCGTAATTCTTCGGTAGTTCTATAATTCAATGCCGGAATAGCTCCCGTAATTCCTGATTTTATACCAGCAATGATCATCTCAGTATTTGAAACCAAGAACATGGGAGCCATGATAATTGGATATTTAATAGGAAGCAAATCTGTCAGTTTCTTGTTCTTTTGCATGATATGTTTTTGGTAAATATACATAAATTAATTATGCGTACACAGTAAAAAGTCAAAAAAAAATGTGAATAATTTGTGAGCACGACTCAAGAATAAGTAAAAGATTTTAACTTTGAAGGATGGTATTAGGAATTGATTGGAATGTCACCTCAGAATTGATTGATGGTTGGGCAACACCGAATAAGTACGGACTTTTATTTGTTACTGGATTATTCATTGGGTTTTTCGTTATCAAACGCATGTTTGCCAAAGAAGAAATTCCAGAAAAGGTTTTGGATCAATTGTTAGTTTATGTTATTGTTTCAACGATTGTTGGGGCACGACTGGGGCATGTTTTGTTTTACGGACCTTATTTTGATGGGGTAAATTCGGAAGGATACTTTGAGCGAGGTTATTTTTCTCATCCGTTAGACATCTTGAAAGTGTGGGAGGGAGGATTAGCTTCACACGGCGCGGCGATTCTCATATTAATTGCTTTGTATATTTTTTCAAAAAAAGTTTCACACAAGCCATACATTTGGATTTTAGATCGCATCGCAGCGCCCATTGCAATTGCTGGAATGTTTATTCGTCTAGGGAATTTGGTAAATCATGAAATCATTGGAGATCCAACTGATTTGCCGTGGGGATTCCGCTTCAATCAAGCAGGTGATGAGTATTTGATCGAAGGAGTTCAGGTATTTAGACACCCCGCTCAATTGTATGAAGCAATTTTTTACCTATTAACATTTGCTTTATTGATGTACATGTATTGGAAAACCAATGCTAAAAATAAACCAGGCGTTTTATTTGGAACCTTTATGATTGTTCTTTGGACAGGTCGATTTTTGGTAGAGTTTGTTAAAGTTGGACAAGCTTCACACGACGCCACTTTACCTTTAAAAACAGGACAATTACTTAGTATACCCTTAATCTTGGCGGGTATTTTTATTCTTTACAGAGGACTGAAAAGCAAAGTATAAATATTCAAAACGTTAAAAAAGAGAAAATGTAGAAATCATCAATAAAAAATGACTAAATTTGTCATGAATATTTTTGTCATGAAAAATCTACTTAAAAATGCACGTATCCAAAAAGGCCTCAAAATAAGAGAGGTGGCGCAGTTATTGGATGTGGATCAAGCTTTGGTTAGTAAATTTGAGTCAGGAAATCGAATTCCAACACGGCTACAATTGTCACAGTTAGCTCAAATTCTTGATCTTTCCTTAGCAGATTTGCAAAAAGAATGGCTGAAAATCAGAATCTTGAATGAGCTTGAGTATGAAGAATATGCAGAAGAAGCAATCAACATGGTTCAAGAAGCATTGCAATTATATAAGAAAACCCACAAGCCGATAATTTCCGATTATTTGAAGCAATTATTGCAAGAGATCGATTTTTTAAAAAATATTCTTCAACAACACCGAGAAACAGATAGTTTTCGAATTGCACAAGCGCTTGAGTTGGAATATACTTTTGAAAGCAATCGAATTGAAGGGAATACCTTGACGTTGCAAGAAACAGACCTTGTTGTCAACGAAGGATTAACCATTTCAGGAAAATCCATGCGTGAACATTTGGAAGTGATTAATCACTCGGAAGCGATCGATTTTGTCAAAGACATGGTTCAAAATCAACTTCCTTTTTCGGAGAGAACATTGCTTCAAATCCATCAATTAATACTTAAAAGTATTCAATCAGATCAAGCAGGAAAATACCGGTCTGTTCAAGTGATGATTACAGGATCTCAGCATGTTCCTCCACAGCCTTATTTGATTCAATCAAAAATGGAAGAGCTGTTTGATTTTTATGTCCGAAACAAGCAAACGTTGCATCCCGTTTTAATGGCAGCTGAAATGCATGAACAATTAGTTACGGTTCATCCATTTATTGATGGGAATGGCCGAACATCTCGTTTAATCATGAATTTGATTTTGCTTCAAAATGGATATGTTATCGCCAATTTAAAAGGAGATTCTGAAAATAGATTACGTTATTACAAAGCATTAGAAACAGCTCAAATAAATCAATCAAAAGAGTCGTTTCATGTTTTGGTTGCCGAAGCAGAAAAGGATGCGTTAACGCGTTATCTTCACGTTTTAGGTGTTTCGATTTAACCCAGATTACGCAGTAAAACTTCGTTATGAGAGTTAAATATCTTTAAATAAGCTTATTAAATTTTGAAAAGCATAGCCGTAGCTATGGTTGAAAAAAGAAATAAATAGCTGATTTGAAAGGATTTAGCTCGGGATAGATTTTTTACTGCGTAATCTGGGTATAACGATATTTCAAGGAAATCGAATGGTTTTCATCGTTCGATTTCCTTTTCTGTGTTACTTTTGTTCTATGCGTGAATATTTGTATTTAGCACCCTTACAGTCATTAACTGATTTCCATTTTAGAAATGCATTTCAACAGAATTTAGGTGATGTTGATCGATTTTATGCGCCTTATCTGAAAATGAACAACGATGGAACGATTAAAGAAGGGCCTAAAAAAGACATTTTGCCAGCGCTTAATCCTTTTGAAAAAGTGGTTCCTCAATTGATGGCTTGTTCTTCTGCTGATTTTTTATTAATGGCTGATTACATAGAATCGCTTGGATATGAGGAATTGAATTGGAATTTAGGTTGTCCATATCCGATGGTGGCTAAACGAAATTTAGGTTCAGGAATATTGACAAATCCACAACAAATTTTTTCCATTTTGGAAGAAGTGATTCCTAAAACTTCGCTTAAAATTGGACTAAAAATGCGCATGGGATACGAATCAACGGAAGAAATATTATCCATTTTACCATCCTTGAATGCCTTTCCGTTGACCGAAATTATTGTTCATGCTCGCTACGGAAAACAGCTGTATCAAGGAGGATGTGATTATGACCGTTTTGAAGAAATCATTCCATTAACAACACATCGACTGATTTATAATGGAGACATTATTTCTGTTGATTCTTACCGAAGTTTGAAATCTCGTTTTCCGTCTATTCATCACTGGATGATTGGACGTGGAGCGATTGCTAATCCATTTTTATTTGAAATGATTCAAGAAGATTCGGATGAATTTCCTGAGGATTGGAACGAAGTTTGGATTTCTTTTATTACGGATTTAGTTGAGAGCATTCAGGCTGTTTTGCCAAATGATTCAGCAGTTCTTCGAAAATTGGAACAATACTTTACGGATTATTTTTCGGAAGCAATTCCAAATGCAAAAATGATTGCGCGAAAATTGAAAAAACAAACAAATTTGAACGATTTTTTCGCTTTGTTAGAAGAAACTTATTTGACAATGGAGAACGAGTAATCAATGTTCACAAGCTCTTCCTTTTTTCTCGCCTTTTTGGAATAAAGCATCTAATTCTTCGATTTCTTTCAATAATTCAGGGGAAGGTGGAGTGTTTTTCAAACTATTCAAATCGGGTTGTCCGGCATCCACCCAAGCAGTATACCAAAAAGAACCAACTGTAATAATTGCTTGTCGCATTCTTCTCTCCACCATGCCGTTTAAACGTTCATGATACGCGTCTGAGAATGCTTTTGAATAGGTTTGAACAGTAACGTTTCCACGTTGTTCGTAGCTGTATTTTTGATCAGAAGTAAATTGCTCCGTGAGTTCTTTTTCAAATCGTAGAACAGAATCTAGTGCGTAATGTGATTGCTGAACAGCATCCCACGTATAATCCAATGGATTTTTTAAATAGATGCTTTTACCAATAAAATAGTCGTAATTTTCTGCATTCATTTCGACTAATCTGCTCTCCCACAAACCATGAATTCCTTTTTGACCTGTAAGCTGGCCGTTGTAATTTTCGGTGGTATGTAATGGAACGTGAGCATCTCCGATATAATGTCCAATTTCAGCAGAATATTTTAAAATTAAATCAACATTTTTACTTTCAAAGGCACGTTGAAGTTTTAATTTCATCAATTGAATATGCCAAGGAACAATCCCGTAAGCATTCAGTGTGTCTTCCGAAAATTTTTCAACTGCTTTTGTCCATGATCTTGGCACAATTTCAAACGGATTTGCACCATTATGGGCATAATGATCAATGTCGATGTAATGGCATTCAGCTTCGCCTTTCACCGCATACCGACGTTTATCTGGATCAACTGCATGTTCGGTGATGTACTCGATATGTTCTTTGTAAAAACCAAACATTTCGGGAGGAAGTGTGAAAATTGCCACGCGATTTATTCGTTTATGGCCATAAAAACCCCATGCCGCCGAACTGTTTACAGTTGACGGATGGATAAAGCTAACTAGTAGAGAAAGTAAACCTAAAATACTAATTATCTGAATTTTGTATGCAAACCAATTTCCCATCTTTCAATATAGGTATAACGTTTGTTTGATTGGGTGTAAGACAGTATTTAATGTCTTCATTTAAATTCAAATTTTTTAACCTTCTGCGGTGTGAACTTGATTTTAAATATCCCAAGTAATTATCTTTTGCAGAAAGATACAAATATTTTGCGGCAATTGAAGAATCTTCTTCGGAAGTAAAATTTCCTGTATTGATTAAATAGTCAGAAATGGCTCCAGCACAGATGGTATCTTCCAGGTTAAACTTGTCTTGCCAACCTGAGCACAAGCACAAGACATTTTTATTTTGCTTTGATAACCAAATTGAAAGTGCATCTAAATTTAGAAAAGAACCCACAACAACTGTCTCTGCATCTTTGGCAACATCTAACGATTTGGTTCCGTTGGTAGTGGTTAATACTACTTCTTTCCCTTTAAAATCTTCACGCATGTAGGAAAAAGGAGAATTTCCAAAGTCAAATCCTTCTACAATTTGACCTTTGCGTTCAGCGCCAGCTAAATATCCTTTTTTCTTGTATTCCCAAGCTTCTTCCACTGTTGGAACGGGAATAATCGCTTTGATACCGTTGTCAAAACCAGCACACATGGCAGAAGTAGCGCGAAGAACATCAATGACAACAACAATGTCAAATTCATCTTTAAAATAAGTGTATTCACCAGGGGTGAAACATACCTCAACTCGATTTCGATTATCCATTAGTTATATTCTTTGATGTGTTTAAATATTTTTGCATCAGCTACAAATGTTCCAAACGGAATTAATGAAGCTATGTAGGCGTAAAAGTTTGTTTTGAGATTCCATTTTTGCTCTTGATTCACAAGGAAAACAAACAAGCAATAAGCGATGAAAAGGAATCCATGCGCCATCCCGACAATTTTATTGGGCATTGGCATATCAAATTGGTATTTCAACGGCATTGTTAAGGCAAACAACAAGTAAGAAATACCTTCTAAAAGTGCAGTTAATCTTAATAGTCCAAGGGTGCTTTTTATGTTCATTTTTAAATATTTTCTAGATTAAATCGATCTGTTTTGATGAATTTAGCTACAGCTTCAATGTGTGAAGTATGTGGAAATTGGTCTACCAACGCAATTTTTTCCAATTCATAACCTGCTTGTATTAAAGTTTCCGTATCTCTCGCTTGGGTAGCTGGATTACAGGAAATATACACGATTCGTTCTGCTCCTAAACGCATCACTTTTCGTAAGGTTTTTGGTGCAATTCCAGCGCGAGGAGGATCTAATACGATCGTTCCAATTTTTCCTGCATATTCTGGATATTCGAGTAAGAATTTACCAACATCCGCAGCATAAAAATCGACTGCAGTGATGTTGTTTCTAGCGGCATTTTTCTTCGCATCGACAATGGCTTCTTCAACAATATCAACTCCGATGATGCGTACATCTTTGGCTCTTTTAGCCAGAAGTTGACCAATTGTACCTGTTCCACAAAACAAATCCATCACCACTTTACCATCCAAATTATTTTCTTCAAATGCGTAATCCAGCGCTTTGTTGTATAATTTTTCCGCACTCTTCGGATTGGTCTGAAAGAAACTTTCCATACTGATCTCGAAGAACAGGTCGTGTAGTTTTTCTACAACTTTGTTTTCTCCGTAAACAAGTTGATTTTGACCGTTTTCAATTTTTGCTCGATCGGCAACATTGTCATTGATTGTGTGTTGAAAACCGGCAAGTCGTTTACCTAATTTTTCTTGTAAAAATGTGGAGAAGGCACGAACATCAAACTTTTTCAAGTCTTCGGATGAAGTAACCAAATTGATCAACAATTGATCTTGGTAAAATGATTTTCGAACAACAATGTGTCGGAAGAAACCTGTTTTTTTGGGTGGATGCCAAGCAGGGAGATTTGTTTTTTCTAAGTATTGTCGAATTTCGATTAATTTATTTTCCCATTCTTCGTCGAACAAACCACTTGCTCGATTCAAGCTTTCCACTTTCCACCATGTACCGCGACGTTTAAATCCAAGGGCAAAAGCATCGTCTTTTTCTTCCCCCGTTTCGATGTCATGCTCGATACTGGAAAAGCTATACTCCATTTTATTTCGGTAAAAGAAATGTTCTGGAGAAGATAGAAAAGTATCAAAACGATCTTGAATGTCTTTTACATTAGCTAATTTTCGGTACAAATCAAGCGTTGTTTCCAACTTGATTTTTTCTTGAAGTTCGATTGGAACAAACAAATAGGGCGCACCCGAAATCTCTTGAAAAGGCAAACTTACTTCATCCGATGATCGTTTGATTACTTCGATTAATTTGCAGGTCGCATGTCTTTTTCGTTTTGTTTCCACTTTGGCGCGAACCAATTGACCTGGAAATGTATTTTCTACAAAAACAATGTAGTCGCCTTGTTCGGTGGGTATTTTGGCAATTCCGTTTCCGCCAAAAGCAAAACTTGTAATTTCTAATTCGATGATATCTCCTCTGTTCATATACGAAAGAATAAAGGGAAACCCTTGATTTCCCTTTGTTATTTTTAGATCATTCCGCGAATGATTCCTTTGTCTGATTTTTCTATGAAATCTAATATTTCTCGTCTGATTTCGGTATCAGGGAGTGTTTCTTTTACAATTTCAATTCCTTTTGAAATGTTATTGTTTTGCACATAAATGACACGGTAGATGTCTTCAATTTCTCTAACTGTGGCATCTTCCAAACCTCTTCTTCTCAGTCCAACTGAATTAACTCCTGCAAACGTAAGCGGTTCACGAGCAGCTTTGATGTAAGGTGGTACATTTTTTCGAACCAAGGAAGCACCTGCAATAAATGTATGGGCTCCAATGTGTACAAATTGTTGAGCAGCAACCATTCCTTCTAAAATAGCGTGGTCATCAATGATAACATGACCTGATAGTCCAACGTAGCTAGCCAAAATCACATTGTTTCCGATTTGACAATCATGCGCAACATGCACATACGTCATCAACAAACAATTGGAACCAATGGAGGTTTTCCATTTGTCGGAAGTACCTCTATGTATGGTAACGCATTCTCTGATTTTGGTATGATCGCCAATTTCAACTGTTGTATATTCACCGTTGAATTTCAAGTCTTGAGGAACAACACCGATAACAGCACCTGGGAAAATTTCGCAGTTTTTACCAATGCGAGTCCCTGGATAAATTGTCACATTTGGATGAATATGAGTTCCATCTCCAATGACAACATCTTCCATGATCGTTGAGAAAGCATCAACTCGGACTTGATTTCCCAGTTGAGCTTCAGGTGATATTTGAGCTAAAGTACTAATCATTCACTTTTGTCTTTAATGATTTGTGCTAACATATCTGCTTCCATCACCACCTTTCCGTTTACATAGGCTTTTCCACCCATGTTTACTAAGCCACGACGAATTGGAGAAAGAAGATTCAATTCAAAAACAAGTGTATCTCCTGGAACCACTTTTTGTTTGAACTTCACGTTGTCAATTTTCATAAAATACGTAGAGTACAAATGTGGATCTTCCACTTTACTTAAAGCAAAAATCCCACCTGCTTGCGCCATGGCTTCAATTTGTAAAACGCCAGGAAAAACAGGGTTTCCAGGGAAATGTCCGGTAAACATTGGTTCGTTCATCGTAACATTTTTCACACCTATAATGCTTTCTTCACCGATTTCCATCACTTTATCTACTAATAAAAATGGGTAACGGTGAGGAAGGATTTTTTCAATGTCATTGATATTGTACAACGGTTCTTTTGTCAAATCAAAATATTTCCCTTGCTTGTCTTGTTTTTTGATTTGTTCTTTCAACACTTTTGCAAAGCGAACGTTCCCCGAGTGACCCGGACGCGCTGCCAAAATATGTGCTTTGATTGGCTTGCCAACAAGGGCTAAATCACCAACAATGTCGAGCAATTTATGACGAGCAGGTTCATTCTCAAATTGAAGTTTCGAACTGTTTAAAACACCAATTCCATTCACTTCAATTTTCAATTCTTCTTTACCCAATAGTTTCGCCAAACGAGAAAGTTCTTCTTTGCTAATGTCTTCTCGATCAACTAGAACGATAGCATTGTCTAAGTCACCACCTTTGATGAGGTTGTTTTTTGCTAAAAATTCGAGTTCACGAAGGAAAACGAATGTTCGACAACGAGCGATTTGATCAGCAAATTCATCGATGTTATAAATCGCTGCATGTTGCGTGCCTAAAACGGGTGAATTGTAGTCAACCATCACAGTTAGACGGTAATTTGAATCGGGAACAGCTAAAAATTCGATGCCTTTTTCAGGGTCTTCCCATTTGATGTTTTCTTCCAAAACAAAATATTCTCTTTCAGCATTTTGCTCAGAAAAACCAACCGCGTCAATGGCTTTCAAAAATGGCAAAGACGATCCATCCATGATTGGAATTTCTGGAGCATCAAGTTTGATCAATGCATTGTCAACTTGCGCTCCGTACAATGCTGCAAGCAAGTGTTCGGTTGTGTAAACGCGAGCACCATTTTGTTCTAAGGTTGTACCTCTGTCTGTAGCAACAACAAAATCGGCATCCGCTTTAATGATCGGTTGCCCTTCAAGATCAATTCGTTGAAACTTGTAGCCATGATTTTCAGGAGCAGGACAAATTTCTACATTTACTTTTTCTCCTGTATGTAAACCAACTCCAGTTAGCTTAATAGACTCTTTCAGTGTGCGTTGCTTTTCAGCCATTTGCTTTATCTTTGTTTAATTCTTTTACTTTTTGATCCAATTCTTGAATTTTGTTCAAGATAAACGGAAGTTTTCGGAAGCCGAAATAAGATTTTTTGAAATCATCAATCGGAATACCAGGTGAACCCATAAGCGTTTCTGCTTTCTTCACTGTGCTAGGGATTCCAGATTGAGCTACAATTTTAGTTTGATCTGCAATGTGTAAATGTCCTGCAATTCCTGCTTGACCGCCAATCATCACATGTTTACCAATTTTAGCAGAGCCAGCAATACCAACTTGAGCAGCCATGGCTGAGTGTTCTCCAATTTCAACATTGTGTGCAATTTGAACCAGATTATCGATTTTCACACCTTTGCGGATTATTGTCGAACCCATTGTTGCGCGATCGATTGTTGCGTTGGCACCCACATCAACAAAATCTTCTAAAATAACATTTCCGATTTGAGGAACACGTTGAAATTCGCCTTTTTCATTTGGAGCAAAACCAAATCCATCTGCACCAATCACAACGCCAGAGTGTAAAGTACACTGTTGACCAATTTGACAATCTGCATAGATTTTCACTCCTGCAAAAAGGATGGTATTATCACCAATTGAAACATTGTCTCCAATGTAACAATTGGGGTATATTTTAACGTTGTTTCCAATTTTCACATTCTCACCGATGTAAGAGAAGGCACCTAGGTACAAATCGTCACCCAACGAAGCTGTTTTTGCAATAAAATGGGGCTCTTCTCGAACGGGGGCTTTTTTTCTAAGTTGATCATAAAAATCAAGCAAACGAGCAAAACAAGAATACGCGTCATCAACTCGAATGAGCGTCAAAGTATCTGGAATGGGCTTGCTTGGTTGAAATGTTTTGTTGACAATACAAATGGAAGAACCTGTTGTGTAGATGTATTCCTCGTATTTTGGATTAGCAAGAAAGGACAAAGTACCCGATGTTCCTTCTTCGATTTTTGCTAAATTGGAAACCATAACATTTGGATTTCCAGTAATTTCCCCGGCAATGATGCCTGCTATTTGTTCGGCAGTAAATTCCATTGTTCAAATTTAAAAAAAGAACTGAAAGAAAAAAGAAGTGATTGGATGAATTATTAACATTTTGCAGTCAACTAATTACATCCCGTTTCGAACGGTAAGTCCATGCGTTGAACATTGATTTTATTTTTGTACCAAATGGCATGAAGACCAATTTTTCTACCTTTTTGGTCGTCAAACCAAAGGTAATGTTCTGCTTTGGGCTTCGCTTTTAAGTGTGATTTTTCAAAATCTATTTTAGCAGATTTTTTCACAATTTTCCACATTTTCTTTTGGTTTATCAAGCCTAGCTCCGCTTGCTGACAAGCTAACTTTGGAAGTGTATCCACATAAATTAGGTTTTCATCCATGGGAGTACGAAGAATTCTTCCAAGTCCTTTTTCTGTGATTCTCACTTTATTGGTAGATTTTGGAGAAAGTTGAATTTCAGATATAAAACTTTCTGCAGGAAGCGTGAAATAAGCGCTGAATTTGTCGTTAGAAATGTAATAAGCTTTCAAATCTCCATTTTTTTTGCTCTTTCCGAAGTCTACATCTCCATCTTTCAATAAGTTGATTAATTCATAGGTAGTAATTCCTTTTTGTTTCATTACTTGTTCTTCTTGGTCAGAAAGTACAACAAGTCGATCTAAAATTCCGTTTTTAACACGGTTTTCGGGAAGCCAACTACATCCTCTGTTTTGAAAAAAGAAAAAGACGATAACCAAACCCATTCCGAATCCAATTCCGTAATATTTTAAACGCTTTAAAAATGTGGACATAGCTCCCAAAAATTTGGGCAAAGATACGAAATCAGACTAGAAACTAGTTTTTTTTTGGAAAAAAGGAGTTCGAGATAAATTCGGTTCATTTTACGAAAATTTACGTACCCATTTTTATTTTAATCAAGGTAAATTTGAAAAAAAATGGATATGAAATTACATCAGTTTACATTTAGCTTATTAGCGTTTGTTTTTCTCTTTATGGGTTCTCTTTCAAGTTGTAAAAAGAAGAAAAAAGACAAAGAAAATTACCTAGAACTTATCGACGGAAAAGATGAAATTAGTTTTTCAAAAGACTTGAAAATTGAAGTTCAAAGGAGTGTTTCTACTGGGAAGTACAGTTTTTTTGTAGTTGGTAATCATGATGGAGAAGGTGATGAAGGTTTGATCGCCTATCCGTCCATTACCTTCACATTCATGCTCTATGACTTTGATGCAAACAGTATCAAACAAATCAGTCAAACAGATAATACTCCGACTTATTGGATGGAATTAAGTGGCTATGAATTTGATAATACCCATGGAAATTATCGAGCAACGAATACATTGGGAGGAAAGAAGGGGGATGTACTCGTTAAAATTATTGATTTTGATATGGATAAAAAGAAATTCAAATGTGAAATCGAGGCTAAGTCTTTAGAAGGAACGGGGTGGGGATATGCGTATAGTTTGAACTACGAAAAGATCACACTCAATTTTGTTGATTTTACAGTTGTTGATGTTGAATAATTCAAAGGGAGAAAAGATGAATCGACTATTGGTAAGTATTTTTGTGTTGAATTTGCTTTTTGCGTATTCACAAGAGATTGTTTTTAAAGAAAACAAAGGTCAATTTCCTCCGCAGATTGTGGCCAGGGTAGAAGGTACGGATGCATTTACCTATTTGACGCAAAGGGGAATATCGTATCAATTCGGAAGTAAGAAAGGGATTGATTTTTATTTTAAAAATGGAAGTCAATCGATTGAAATTGAAAAAAGAGCACCAACAGATCATGTTTCTATATTTCACCGAAAAGGCAAATCAACTTTTGGTGTTCGGGATTATCAAAAAGTAATTTACAAGCAAGTTTATGACGGGATTGACGTTCATTTTTATTCCAAAGGCAATCAGATGGAGTATGATTTTGTGGTTCAACCTTTTGCTTTAGTAGAGAATGTTCAATTGGAGATCAATGCTTCGTCTGTTTATCTTGCAGAAAACGGCGATTTGATTTTAGAATCGAATGGTTTGAAAATGATCCATCAAGCTCCCATTGCCTATCAGGGGCAAACCAAAATTGATTCATGGTGGAACATCATCGATGAAAAAACGGTTGCACTAGAAACAGGGAATTACGATCCTAGTATGGAATTAATTATCGACCCTGTTGTGTTTGAATGGGAGGAAAGTTATCAGTATTTTGGGTATGAAACGAAAATCGAAAATTCTGTTTTGGATGAGAATGACAACATTTTTGTAGTTGGTACTGCTGTAATGGATAATACGGAAGAGACGGATATTTTTGTCCGTAAAATCAATCAACAGGGAGAACCAGTTCTCAGTTTGTTCTTGGGTGATAATTACGAGGATAAAGGGTATGGAATTGCGTTAGATTCGGAGGGAAATATCTTTATATCAGGTATTTTGAAAGCGATTAACAACGATGAAAATGCTTATTTAGTCAAATTAAGTTCGACAGGTCAAATTTTATGGGAAGAAAACTTTGGTCAGTCAAATATCACCAATATTCAAGATATCGCTCTTCGCTGTCAATTGGATAAAAACGATAATTTATATGTCGCTGGACAAACGCGTTCAACCAATATGGCGACCGCGGGAGCCTATCAAGAAACTATGAATTCGAATACCAATACGTTCATAGCCAAATACAACAAAGATTTGGAGCTTGAGTGGAGAACATACTACCTGTTTGATTACATAGCTGATTTTCGGATAGATACAAGCGGCAACGGATACTTGCTTGGTCGTGATGGTGGAACAACAATTGCATTGGCTAAATTTTCACCTGCAGGTCAATTGATTTGGAATTCCGGGAATCATATCGGACGATTTTCGATAGAAAATAGATCTTCAGTTGCTGTTTCTCCCGATGGGACAAAGGTTTGTTTTGTTGGAAGTACTAATTTATTATCGACACAACATACAACGCAAGGAGTGCATCAAGCTACATTTAGTGGTATTTGGGATGGAATCATTACTGTATTGGATTCTGCTGGAAACCGAACATGGGCAAGTTATTTTGGCGGAATAAATTCTGATTTTGCGAATAGCTGTGCGATAAACAACGAAGGAGAGGTTTTGGTGGCTGGAAACACCAATTCTACTGAAGGGATTGCAACAGTAGGAAGTTATCAAGTTGTTTACCCTAATTTCCATCCAACTTGTTTGTATTTGAGCAAGTTTTCAAATACAGGTTTGCTCGATTTTGGAACCTATTATTTCAATTCGAACAATGTAAATGTTCAAGCCACTTCGTCATATTTTGCCAATCAATCGGGATTTGTGGTCACTTCTTTTTCTGGGAAGGGAAATGTGATGAAGTTTAATGAAAGTGGATTGACTTTGAATGAACATGTTATTTCTGATAAATGCTATCTTTTTGAGGAAAAAGGACTTTTTTATATCTGTAACAAATCTGAAAAAGAAATATTACAGGTTAAAATTCTAGATGTTTCAGGAAAAGAAGTAGAGAGTTTATCGATCCAATCGGGAGTTAATCAGGTTGATTTCTCAAAGTTAAAACGCGGCATTCATTTCATGTATTTGCCAGACTTTGATTCGGTTATTCGGTTTGATTATTAACCTGAGTTTAGCTGTTTAATTAACCTCAAAAAAAAATCGTGTTTTTGGACACGATTTTTTTTTGAATTGATTTTTCAAATGCTTTGGAATTATTTCTCAAATCGGTAATAATGTTCTTTTCCAGGTGTTTTGAGTATGAAATACTCTTTTTTCATTTTCATGACTTCGTATGTTTCTGAAAATCCGTTGATTGATCCGTAGTTGTAGAAAAATGTAGCTGTTTTTCCTTTGTTTGAAAATTCGACTTGAAGATCTAAATTTTTGTTTGTTTGAGTTCCGTTAACAACATTTGACTCGTCGTATTCGCCAAACCAACTATCTCCAACTTCGTATTCTGAAATCAAGAAAATTTTCAACATGTTCATGTCTTCTTTCACTCCATCTCGATCAATTTCTGTGATTTTCCAATTGCCATGCATTTTTTTCACGGCTTTGTAATCTTTGTTGCATGCATTGCCTAAAAGCGCGACAAACAAGATGCTAAAAATAACCTGTTTTTTCATGATTTTCTTTCAAAAGTAGGTTGCCACGTTTGATGAAAAGTAAGTAAAAACACGTATTTAGAAAAACAGGTAATAAAAAAAGACGACTCAATCGAATCGTCTTTTAAAATGAATGGACAAATTGATTAAATCAACGCGTCCAATTTTGTTGTCAATTGTTGTTTTGGAACAGCACCAACTGATTTGTCAGCTACTTGTCCACCTTTGATAAACAAAACCGTTGGGATGTTACGAACACCAAACTGCATAGAAACACCTGGGTTTTGATCCACGTTTACTTTACCTACGATTGCTTTTCCTTCGTATTCGTTTGCCATTTCTTCGATTACTGGACCAATCATGCGGCAAGGGCCACACCATTCTGCCCAAAAGTCAACTACTACTGGTTTGTCTGATTTCAATACAAGCTCCTCGAAGTTTGCATCTGTAATTTCTAACGCCATATTCTGTTAATTTTAAATATCCTTAAGTGAGGATAAAGTTACTGTTTATTTCTTTTTTACAAATTCTTTGCCATGCATTTTTTTCTGACAGATTGTCATGCTAGTTTTTGATTTCAAACCGTTTCATGGTTTTTTGGTTGTCTGTTCTCAATTGATAGAAATAGGTTCCGTTTTCGAGTTGTGTACTATCGAATCGGATTATATGACCATCTGGTTTATATTCGTTTTCAACCAGTTTTAGAATTGGAGACATGGATGCGTCTAAAATCTCGAAAATAACGTGTTTTGTTTTTTGATTTGTGAAATAGAATTCAATTTCTCCCTTGGATGGTTGGGATTCTAAGCCATAAAGCACACAATAATTTTCTTTTGTTATGGCATCTTTATTCAAGTATGCGAGCAACTTTTTGTATAAAATATACAAGATGATGATGGTGATGGAACTCAATAATATCCCAATCAATACATTGCTTAGTTTTAATCCTGCTAAAATCATAATGAAATTATTCCTTTTATTGTACTTGCTTTTTCGTATACATCGAGAATGGAATCAACGTCCAACATCATTTCTTTTACGCTAAAACTCATGTATTTTCCTGTTTTAGATGGATGCATCACCAATTCAGATGTAGCACTAAATAAAGCAGTTAATTGAGCAATTTGTTCTGATTCATTCGGTACAATGAATTTGAAAAGATACACATTTGGCCATTCTTGTTGCTCTAAATGCCCGCGCAAATTGCTTAATACGTCGCCCATGGAAATTTTTTGAACAGCAAAGATAAGCGTTTCATTTCGTTTACAAGAATAATTGGCGCATCGTTTTGATTTTGTTTCAATTCTTCGAATGTCCCACCAAAAACTTTGATTTCACGCCAAACATCCATGGGGTCGGGTTCTTTTCCTAAAAGTACAGGGGATGTTTCGTCCCAATCCCACGCAGCAATGAATTTCGCTTCTAAACGGATCATTTCCGTTACCAATTGGATGATTTCTTGTCCATTTTGGGCTTGAGTTAGAAACAGTTTTAATTGATTTCTACCAACTTGGTAGCGCTGAACATGGGTTTCAATATTGGGATGAGCTTCAAACGGGTCAACGGAAAAATGCTGTACTTGTTTTGTTTCTTCGTTCAACGTTGCATACGCATTTTCGAGGATTTCGACTTTCTCCAATCGTTTCAAAAAAACGGATGGAATTACCGCTTTCGAAAGAAAAAATTGCTTGTGTTCAAACAGTTTTTCTTCGTATGCATCCTCTAAATCATCAAGATCGTTGATGGAAAAAAATAAATAAGCTTCTTCCTGAGTCATTATTCCTCGATTCCTTTGTTTTTGCGCATGCGGATATTCAGAAATTCAACAAGTAAAGCGTAAACCATGGCAAAGTAAATGTAACCTTTCGGTACATGCTGGCCAAATGATTCGGCAACGAGAATAACTCCAATTGTCACCAAGAAAGCCAAAGCAATCATTTTTACCGTTGGACGCGCATTGATGAAATCTGAAATAGGTTTCGCAAAAGCGAGCATCACTCCCATAGAAATAATAACTGCACCAAAAATGATCACCATCGGATGTTTGGTTGGATCACCATGACTAATTTCGTTGGTCATTCCGATTGCAGTAATGATGGAGTCAAAACTGAATACGATATCAATCATAATGATTTGTCCGATGATTGCGCTCATCTTTTTACCAACTGTTTTTGCTTCCTCGATATGTCCATGGCCCTTCACACTGCTGTGCATCTCAATCGTACTCTTGTAAATCAAGAAAAGTCCCCCAATCAATAACACCAAGCTTTGACCCGAAAAATCGTGTTCAAGAAGAGTGAACAAAGGTTTGGTCATTCCCATGATGTAGGAAACAAAACTCAACAAAATCAATCGAACTACGAGCGCTAAAGTCAAACCTAAGTTTCGGGCTTTACGTTTCTGTGTATCGGGAAGTTTGTCTGTAACTATGGAAATGAAAATGATGTTGTCAATTCCTAAAACGATTTCCAAAAGGGAAAGAACTACGAGATAAAAAATCCCTTCTCCGGTGAATAAAATTGAGAAAAACTCCATGATTAATTTAAATAAAAATCAAAGGTAGAAAGAAGTTTGAAAACGGAGTAGTTTCCGTTTGTTTTTAAGAATTATTCACAGAATTTTTGAAGTGTAAAATTCGAATTTGACATGAACTTTCTTTTGTTCATTCATCCAATTTGCATTAAAAATAAAATTCATCGAGGGAAATGGTTTTTTGATAAGATTTGTTTTTAATTATATGTTATTCAGTGTTTTAATTGGTTGAATTCATGAATCCGTACAGTACGAAAATCTGTGAAACAGTTGAATTGATGAATCGAAACATGCAATTTTTGTGTGAATGAGTTGAGCGGAGCAATTTTGCTGAAAACTATAAACACATGTTAGCTACAAGTAAAATTTCAAATCAACTTAAAACAAGTCTGTTGCTGTTTTTTAGTTGTCTTACTTTTTTCGGTTTTTCAGCCTCTTTTTCTTCTGTTGCTTCAGGAAATTGGAATAATCCATCAACTTGGCATTTGAGTGGAGTTGGAGCTATTCCAGGCGCATCAGATAACGCGACAATATCATCGGGTCATGCCATTACAGTTTCGGACAACCGAACAATTGGTCGCTTGATTGTCAATGGTACAAGTAGATCGATTTCGATCAATAGTTCGATCACGTTGACTGTATTGGGAACAATAAGTCTGGCATCATCCGTTGATCTCAACTGGTGTTCTGGTGATGGTTTTTTGAAATTGGCTGGTGATGCAGACCGTGGTGATGCCGGAGGAGTGGCCGGAAGTGATCTTGGAATTTCTGGTTTATCAAATTCCGTTGGATCCTATAACACCAACATTCATTTGCTTGTCGATTTAAGCAACGCAACAGATACGGTGAGAATTGCAAATACTTTTGTTTGTAAGTCTATCGAAATTGTCAAAGGTGTGTTGAAGATTTCAACGACAAGTAGTTTTACTTCCTCATCGGCAAGGAATTTGTATTTCAACACAGCTTCAAATGGCACGGAAGGTAGTTTGAAAATTGGTGCTGCAGGAAGATTGATGGTTAGTGTAGTTGGGAGAAGAGTGAGCGGAAGTACAACAGAAATTGCGAGTTCATTCATTGAGACAATGCAAATCGATGGAGTGCTCGAGTTATGGAATGCAGGATCGGGAACAAATGGAGGATTTGCTGCCAAAAACATAACTGTTAACGGTCGTTTTGTAATAAAAAATAATTCGGGATCAGCAGTCGTTTCGTCACCAACAGATGCAATCACTTGGGGAACCAACTCCATTTTAGAATATGCTAGTTCAACCAGTGCCGGATTTCTCAATTTGGGTGCTGAGATTTCGCGAAATGGAGGAGTTACGCCAACAATTGGATCCATGATTATCAATTTAAGTGGTTCAGCTACAGAGATTAAAACCTTTTCGCGAAATGTAAACATTCGAAATGAATTGAAATTTATCAATGGGAAATTGCGTTTTGGTGCGGGGAACGAAAAAATCACTTTGTTGTCTACGGCAACCATTGCAGGAGCAGATAGTTCTAAGTTTATCTATTTTGATGGAACTAGCTCTGTTGCTAATAAAGGCTTGATCAAATTAGGAATTCCAGTTGGTCAGACGTTCCAATTTCCAGTTGGACTCTTTAACGGAACAGAATATTATTACACTCCGATTTTAATCACCAATCATTCAGGATCCACCTTGGATTATGAGGTTTCCATCGCTTTATTTAATTTGCAGACACGCATATCAGGAACAGCAGGAGCAACCGATTTTAATGAATTGCCAGGTTATCAAGGTCGATTGAATGCAGAATGGAACATGGGAAAAGTGGGCGGAGGAACTTCCAATGTCGATATTCAAATCAAGTACCGCAATTTAACCACAACAGGAACATTCAACCATCCAAATGCTCAATTGGTTCATTATACGGGACCCAATTGGGATCTTCCGTTGACAACTACATACAATCCGACGTCAAATCCAGTTTTTCGTTCAGTGAAAGTGTTGAATTATACAGGTTCTTTTAGCCCGTTTGGAATTGGAGATTTTGGCTTAGTTAGCACGCCTTTACCAGTTAATTTGCTTTATTTCAAAGGAGAAGTTTTGGAAGAGAAAGGACATTTGTACTGGAAAACTGCTCAAGAAAGAAACAATGCTTTTTTAACAATTTATAAATCAACAGATGGTGTTCACTG
>CAYRMV010000036.1:0-24992 GCA_964425255.1 uncultured Flavobacteriales bacterium | reverse complement strand
ATTTAACCACTGAACCGCCACTTTTGGGTAGGTGCTGTTATAGGGCGTTTTTCTTTTCGTTGTCATTGCGGTTTATAAATTACTTTAATGTCATCTCCACAGAAATAAGCTCTATCTTTTTGCATTGTAAAAACTATGTCTTTGTCGTGAGTAATTTCTATTGTCTTACTGTCAAGCCATTTTGCTGAAATATTTTTGCCTTGCCCTGTGAAATATAAAACAGAACCACCACCTTGTCCCCACATCATTAGTCCACTTGTATGAACATAGTTCTTATTTGTGTATTCTTCATTTACATCAAGCTTTTTTAAGTTGTCTGGTGCAATAGCGTTCACAAGGTTAATCATCTTAAATTCAAACTTCGGTCTAACTCTGCGTTTCGGTTTTTCTCTTTCTGTTGAAATTTGAGTTAGAAATTTGTCAAGTTCCTTTTTTCGCTTTTCTAATGTTTTGTTGTCAGCACCAAGTCCTTTCCAAACTTCAAGGTCATTGTCTGTTTCAATAATTTCTTTTACTTGTTTGTATACTGTTGGGTCAAGTGATTTTGTTTCCCATTGTGCTAATACAAGCCCAAACAAACTGTTGTTCTTGTCGTCATAGTCGTTAAACATTTCAGCAAAGTCGTCTTGAATTTGTTTAGAAATGTCAGCAGGGTTTTGTCCTTGATTGTATAAGTCAAAGAAGTTTTGATATATGTCTTGAAAAGTGTCGTTACCGTTTATTTTCGTATTCCAAGTTCCCATTTGTCAATCTGTTTGCTGTCTGCCCTTTAAAATGCCCTCTAACTTACTTATATACGCACTTTCAAAACACATATCACTCCAATCTGGCAAGATAGGCGCATGTTTTGCGTTTTTTTGTTGCGTCTTATTTTTTAAAAATATACATAAAATCCTAAATGTCAAATGGATTTTTGATTTTTTTCAAATTTGAATTACTTACATGCGTGTAAATCATCGTCGTTTTAGGACTACTGTGTCCAAGTAACTCCTGGATAAAACGTAAGTCCGTGCCACCTTCCAATAAATGTGTTGCAAAACTGTGTCTTAAAGTATGCAAACTGATCGGCTTGGTTATTCCAGCTCTGCTGGCGGCTTCTTTTAAAACTGCTTGAGCACTTCGACTGCTATATTGTCCACCGTTTTGACCTTCAAATAAATATTTTTTCGGTTTATAAATCGTGTAATATTCTCGTAAAAGCAACAAGATCTTCTCCGATAACAACGTGTATCGGTCTTTTTTTCCTTTCGCATTTTTAACATGAATCAACATTCGTTTTGAATCAATGTCTTTGGGTTTCATCGACAGCGCTTCACTAATTCTCAAACCAGCGGAATAAATAAGTGCTAGTAAGGTTTTGTGTTTTAAGTTAATTGTCAGTTCAATCAATTTCGAGACTTCTTCTTTGCTTAAAACCACAGGCAACTTTTTGTCTCGTCGAGGTCTTTCAATTAAATCAATGTTAAATTTTGATTCTTGAATGACATGCACAAACATTTTTACCGCGTTGACTACTTGATTTTGAAACGAACTCGAATAGTTATACTTTAATATGTATTCGTTATTAAAAGTGGTTATGTCTCTGGCTTCCAACGATTCTATTGGTCGATCATGAAAAAAACGCAGGAAAACCTTCATCGCATCCGTGTAGGTTGAAACCGTACTAGGTGCATTTCGACAAGATTGCATGTATTTTTTCATAGATTCAATCGCTTGATTTTGCTCTTTACTAAGCGGAGGAAGCACGATTTTTTTCTTAGATGATCCATCGGATGAAGATGAATTTTGTTTTGTGTTATTCGCTTTGAAAGGCTTTTTCAAATTTGAATAATCAATGTAGCACTTTCCCTTAAAAATCTGAAAAAAAGTCATTTGGATATTGGCTTTGTCAGGAATGTACCAACATTGAAAAGTTTTACTCCACCTAACATCTGGAAAACTACTTTTCAACAATGTTATAATGAATTCATCTTTTTCAAATTCGATCAGCACAATAGATTGTTCGCGGTGAATTGCATTGGATAGTTTGATTTTCTTCATAGGTATGCATTTTAGAAACCTAAATTTAATGAAAAACAAACTTACAAACAACTTTAAAAAAAAATTAAATCACAAAAAACAAGCTTTCACTTTTGAATTTCTACTCCATTTTTGAAATTATCTCACAAACCATAACAAAACGAAGTTTTCGTCATTGAGTCCGCTCGGTTTATGCGCTCTCACTCTGATTATCCCGCTTTCACTTATCGCTCTCACTCTCATTCTCACTCTGATTACTCCCTCTGTCTATCCCGCTTTCACTTATCGCTCTCCACTCTCATTCTCCCTCTGTCTATCCCGCAGCTTCGCCCCTTCAGTCCCATTGAGAACATCCAAAATTCACCTTAAATCACTAAAAATCAACTTATTAAGCAGTAAACCGGCAAAGAATTAAAAACAGCGTAAAATTCGGATAACTAGCAATCTATTGGTCAAATTTAAACGATTTTTTGAAACGGCAAAACTTTCTTTAATGATATTTCTCGTTACAATTAAAAAAATGAATCAACGCTATTGGAATCTAAAAATGAACATGTTTTTGGTACAAAATGTAATATTGCTTTACATTTTTGGTGCTAACTGGATGATGTGCACGTATGGTAAGGCTTTGATCTCATCCGGAATTGGTCCGTGGTTTTGAATCCAAATCGAGTATCCTTTTTTTGCTAGTTTATCGATTTGTTCCACCGTTGGCATTTCGCTGTAGACCGTAAGGTCGGTGTAAAACATCGCTTCAATTGGGTTTTCGTAATTGAAAAGGATTCCGTTTTTCACCTTTTTTTCGTTGAATTTGCGCAAACTTTCCACCCAGGCAGGATTTCGGTCTGTGGAATCAAATGGTTTCACTCTTTCGATCATGTATCGAATCGGGAACACCAACAAAAGTACCAGTAGAATGTTGTAAAACCATTTGCTTGTGGCCATTTTACGTCGTTCGTTCAACCAGAAAAAGAAGGCTGCGGTGACGAGAAACAAAGCTGGTGCGGTGAAGAGTATGTAGCCTTGCATTTTGGTTTTGGCCAGGGTGAAGAAAGCGAGCGGAACAAAAATCCACACCAAAAGGGCCAGATAATTGAAATTTCTTGGTTTTTTCCAGACCGTCCAAACAAACCAAATCAAAGGAAGGTAAATGAGTTCGCCGTAATTGATTCGGATTTGGTTGAAGAAGTAAAAATACGAACCCGTTCGACCTTCAATGACTTCGTTGAAATGCTTGAAATTGTAACTTGATTCCCACTGCGCCTCCAAAGGAAAATGGTTAAAAATATAGATCTGCCATGGAGCGGAAATACCCACAAAGAGGATTGCCAAAACCAGAAAGTGAACCGCAATTTCTGAGCGTTTGAAGTTCTTGGATTCGATGAGAAAGAACAGCCAAATGGGAACAACAATCAACGCGGGAAGCCATTTGGTTAAAATCGCAGCTCCGAGGCAAATTCCGGTGAGGATGTTAAAAATGATTTTTTTCGATTGGGCAAACGAAAGCGCAAAAAACACCGCCAGTTCAATCATCGAAAGGAAGAAAATGTCGATGTGGTCGGTTGCCACGCGACCTGCTGTTTGTTCAATGATCAAGCCATTCACAGCGAAAAAGAAGGCAGCCAAGACACCGATTTTCCGATTGAAAATCACTTTCCCGATGGAATAGGTCAACCAAATTCCTAAAGATGAAAGTAGTATCGAAGGTAGTCGGAGTGCGAGTTCATTGACTCCAAAAACTCCCATGCTGTGCGACATCGTCCAAAGGGGGAAAGGTTGTTTGTGCAACCAAATGTGGTTTCCGGGCCAATTTTTGTAATCATAGGGGAGGGCGGGGTTTTCGTAGAGCGTGGGTACGAAAGGATGCTGCATCATGTTTTTTGCAACGAGCGCATGGTAGCGTTCGTCCCAACTGTGCAAATAGAAGTCGGACGATACAAAAATTCGGAGGAACAAACCAACGAAAATCAGCATCAATACGGCCGCATTGTAGCGTTCATTTTTGTATAATTTCCAAGAAAGAACTAGACCAAGTACCGTAATTGCCAAGGTCAAAATAGCGTAAAGTATATCAATTGTGAAACTCATCTTCTGAGCAAAGGTAAAATTTATTGTATAAACCAACTTTGGAGTTTGTTGTCAAAGTGAAAATAATCAGGCTATTTTAAAACAAACACTTCGTAGCACGATGCCCGCGCCCCGGCGGAGGGGAAGAGCTTGGTGCAGGGAAACGGTATCGAGGTGCAAGCAAAAAAGCGACAAGCGAAGCTCTTTTTGCTTGCCCAACCACGAATCGTTTTCCCCAACCCACTCGCACCCGCAGACGGACCAGGCGCCCAACTACATCGTGACAAAACAAAGCTTTCGTCATCGATCCGCCAATCCGTAATGCTGACGCGAATGGTCATCATCGTGACAAAGCAAAGCTTTCGTCATCGATCCGCCAATTCGAAATTCGCTAATTATCACTCCACATACACCCGTTGCACCCGTTTCGAGATCGAGGTAAGCACTTCATACGGAATCGTTTCCATCGCGTGAGCCAAGGCAGAAAGCGTTTGCGTTTCACCAATGATTTCCACTTCGTCGCCCGTTTGAACGTTGAGTCCCGTGACATCCACCATGATCATGTCCATGCACACATTCCCGACTGTCGGACAAAAACGACCGTGAATCACCACACCGCCTTTTCCTCTTCCGAGCGAGCGTTTGAAACCATCCGCATAACCGACAGGAATGGTCGCGATATCATGGTTTTCATGCGCCAAAAATCGGCGGTTGTAGCCCACACTTTCGTTTGCGTGAATGGTGCGCACTTGCGAAACCAGGCTTTTCCAGGTAATGGCTGGTCGAAGCGACGACTGAATGGCCGGATTCGAACTCGATCCATACAATCCAATTCCCATGCGAACGAGGTCGAACTGGTATTCGGGAAAACGTGCGATTGCTTCGGTATTGAGCAAGTGTTTGATCGCTTTGATGTTGAGTTCTTCTTCGATTTGGCGCGCCAACAGTTGAAACAAATTGGCTTGTTGATGCGTGTACGAATCGTCTTCGTAGTTGTCGGCATCTGCCAAATGACTGTAAATTCCTTTCACCCGAATTTCTGGTTGCGCAGCAATGATCGCAATCAATTTCGCTACTTCAGTGGGAGCAAAGCCCAAACGACGCATGCCTGTATCCAATTTTAAATGAACGGGATAACGCTCGATTCCTTGTGTGATCAAGGCCTTGATGAATTCGTCAAGTTGTTCGAAGGAATAAATTGCGGGTTCTAATTGATGTTGAATGATGTCGTCGAAGCCTGCTTCTTCGGGATTCATGACCAAAATCGGTAAGGTGATACCGTTTTTGCGCAATTCCACGCCTTCATCGGGATAGGCAACGCCCAAGTAATTGACGCCTGCTTGTTCGAGAAAACGCGCCATTTGTTCTGCACCCGATCCGTAACTGGAGGCTTTCACCATGACCAACAACTGAGTTTCCGTTTTGATTTTACTTTTGAAAAAATGCAAATTGTGCAAAGCTGCTGACAAGTCAATTTCGACGAGGGTTTTGTGTTTTTTCAACTGAAACAATTGGGTCAAACGCTGTAACTCACTGGCACGCGTTCCCTTCAATAAAATCACCGAGTCGGAAAATGCATCTACATCAGGCAAGGAGTTTCCTTCTACCCAAATCACCTGATCGAGGTCGAAAGCGTGCACCAATTGTTCGATTTCGGGCGTTCGGCGAACGGTATTATCTGTGGCTAAAATCGCAATGCGTTTGCGACCAGCGCTGATTTGTTTTTGGTATTCCAAGGATTGCGTAAGGGCATCCAAGTCAAAATTGTAAGCATCATTTACGATGAGGTTTCCACGAATTCCTTCCATCGTTTCCATGCGCATCGCTAAGCGGGGCAAGGTCTGAATTTGCTTAGTTAAGGTATTTTCATCCAACGATAAAGCACGCGCCACAGCAAGTACCAAGGCAGCGTTCGATCGACTTGCAGCATCTTGAAATGGCAGTTGAGTTAGAAGTGAATCGTGTTCATCGGCTATTTCTGTATCTCCAAGCGAAAAGGATTCCTGCACCGAATTTGCGACAAACAAACGAGAACAAGATTGAAATAAGCGCATTTTTTCATTGAAAATTTCGGTTTTATCCGAAAAATTCTCTGCGTGTGCACGACCAATTCCCGTTAAAATTCCCCAAGTGGGTTCGATGATTTCTGCCAAGCGTTCCATTTCGCCCGGTCGAGAAATTCCTGCTTCGATGATTGCCAATTCGTGTTCGGGTTTCATTTCCAACAAAGACAAAGCAACGCCCAATTGCGAGTTGTAGCTTTTCGGACTACGAATTACGTGAAACTGTTCGGATAAGACGTGAAACAGCCATTCTTTGACGGTCGTTTTTCCAACGCTACCTGTGATGGCAATGACAGGATAAGCAAAACGTTTTCGGTGAAAATGAGCGAGATCTTGCAGGGCCGTTAGCGTGTTTTCAACCACAAAAAACGTAGCGTCTTCCCAGGTTGGATAGTTTGCACTTGCTTCCACGCAAAACAAGCGAATTCCTTGTTGATATGCTTCTTGAAGGTACTGATGTCCATCTCGGAACGTTCCCGAAAAAGCGAAGAAAAGTGTGTTTTTTGTTTCGCTTAGTTTTCGAGTATCAAACGCAATTTGATCAATCAATCCTTCTGCCTCGTGTCCTTGGAGTTGAGCTTGAAGAGCTTGGGTGATGGTAGAAATAGACAACTGTAACTTCATGTTTTCGCTTATTTGTGAGCCATTTTGTTGTAACAACAACGACAAAGAGGTTGGTATTTTTCCACTGCACCAACAAGTACTTGACCGCCTTCGTTGACCGTTCGGTGAGAGATATACGCTAAATCACCACAAGATACGCAAATGGCATGAACTTTCGTCACATACTCAGCCATACACAATAGATTCGGCATCGAGCCAAAGGGATTTCCTTGGTAATCCATGTCTAATCCAGCCACAATGACACGAACACCTTGATTGGCGAGTTTTGTCGCCACCGAAACGATTTCAGGGTCAAAAAATTGAACTTCATCAAAAGCGACAATGCGTTCGTCTTTCCAACGGGTCAAAGCGTCTTTCGCTTGTTCGATTACAACCGCATTCAAGCTCGAACCTTTGTGGCTGATGACAGCATCTTCCGCGTAGCGATTATCGACTTTTGGTTTGAAAAGAACTAATTTTTGGTTGGCAAATTCAGCGCGTTTTAAACGACGGATGAGTTCTTCTGTTTTGCCGGAAAACATCGATCCGCAGATGACTTCGATCCATCCGTGCTGTCTATTTTCTGAAGGGAAATGCTCTAAAAACATGTCTTTGTTTCGTTATTAACAATGTACTAAGGAGAAAAATTCCCATGAATTGCGTGCTGTGAACGGGTCTTCCTTAATTTTGTGTAAAATTCGGGATTTTTCTTCGAATAGAGAGGAAAAAAGCAGCGAAATTCAAGGGGAAAAGACAGTGAAATTTGTTTGAAAATTGGTCAAAACCCAACAAAAAAAGGTAATTTAGAAAGAAAATACAATGGCAAAGTTTGGTTCAAAAGAAGCGGTTCTCGCTCAGATTAGTGATTTGTTTGATACATTGAATGCAGGGAACTTGCAAGCAGATGAGATGGATTTGTTGGTTGAATTGACCCGCGAATTACACGAGAGAACAGCCATTTTGCGTTACAAAGCGTATGAATCAAAAGTGTTTGGTACAACGTCAAAAACGACGGATATCGAAGTGGATGAGGTTGTTGAAGTGAAAGTGGAAAATGAAATCCAAGTTGAAGATACGCCTGTGGTTGAGGAAGCAGTAATTGAAACAGAAACTTCCATTGAACCCGAAATGAGTGAGGAACCAAGCACAGAATCACAGTCGGAACAGCCCATTTTCGATTTTAATTTGTTTGACGAACCCACACCAGAAGTTTCCAACGAACCCACAGGTTTTGATTTGTTTGACGCTCCAACAGTTGAAGAACAAGCGCCTGAACCCGAACTGGAATCTCCTCGTTGGGATGCACCCGTAGGAACTCCTACGGAATCAACCACAGATATTCCAGCTGTAGAAACACCCATAAAACCGGAACCACAATCGACTCACGAACCTCATTTTACAGATATTTTTAGTCGAATTACCATTGCAAATAACTCCGGTTCGCGGTTGATGATGACGAAGTTGGATACCTTAATCGGAACTTTTGGCTTAAACGAAAAATTGCAATGTATATCTGAATTGTTTGGTGGTTCAAGTGAAACCTTTACACATGCTATTTCCGAATTGGATCAACAAACCAATTACCTCGATGCGAAAAAAGTCATGGCGCGTTATGCCGCTTTGTATCAATGGGATTTGGAAAGTGAATTGACGATTGATTTTGTCTTGAAAGTGGAACGTAGATTTATGTAAGCCATGAAACAAATCGCAGGAATTATCGGGATTTTATTTTTCTTTTTTGGGTCATTTTTTGCTCAAGAAAAAACAGGAAGAGAAATCACAGAACGTTTGTGTAAACCCGATTTTTTTGGTCGAGGATATGTCAAAAAAGGGGATTCACTTGCGGGTGTTTATTTAGCTGAACAGTTTAAAAAGCGTGGATTAAAATCGCTTTCCCCGAATTATTTACAAGTATTTACGCATCCTGTGAACATATTTCCGGGTGAAATGCTCATGCAAGTGGACAGTCTTCGTTTGGTTCCAGGTGTAGATTTCCTGGTCGATCCGAGTTCGAACAAGATTTTTGCTGAGTTGACTCCCAAATGGGAAGAAGGATTTGCACTATTGAATCAGGGGTACATGGAAAATTTACTCCGTGAAACGCAAGGAGCACGCTCGTGGAATGTGTTGGTGTTGAATGCTTTGAATTTGAAAAATGATTCCTTGCGGACCGTGAAAAAAATCGCTGAACTTTTCACCGACATCGTTTCCGTTGTGCTTGTAACGGATGAAAAATTTACGTATTCCGTTGGACACGAACCCAGAAAAAAAACCTTGGTGTACGTGAAACCGGGATTCATTTCACCAGAAACAAGGCACGTAATTCTGCATATCGATCAACAGTTTGATGCAGCGTATGAATCGTACAATGTCGTTGCGCTACTGCCCGCATCGAAGCGCACCAAGAAAACCATTCTTTTTACAGCGCATTACGATCATTTAGGCGGAATGGGTTCGGAAGTTTATTTTCCTGGAGCGAACGATAATGCGAGTGGAACGTCCATGCTTTTTGCCATGGCTGACGAATTGAAAAAACGAAAAAAACGGAAATACAACTATGTTTTCATCGCATTTGCGGGTGAGGAAGCTGGCTTGGTTGGTTCTCGATATTTTGTCGATAATCCCTTGGTTCAATTGTCTAAAGTGCGCATGGTTGTTAACTTGGATATCATGGGAAGTGGAGAAGATGGCGTTACGGTTGTGAACGGTTCTGTTTTCCAAAAAGAGTTTGATCTTTTAACCCAAATCAACAACGACAAAAAATATTTGAAGCAAGTGAAAATTCGTGGAAAAGCGGCAAATTCGGATCATTATTGGTTTTCCGAAAAAGGAATTCCTGCTTTTTTTATTTACACGATGGGATCGAACAAAAACTACCACGATGTTTTCGATACCTACGATGCCTTGACATTTGAAGCTTATAATTCGATTGTTCGTTTGTTGTTGGATTTTACGTCGAAATTAGAACAAGCTAAGTAGTTCAATTTGTTTGTTTTTACACTCAAATTATTCTTTTTTAACATTTTGCTTTTCCTGCTTTTTCCTGAAAATTCCTGATAAATCGCTAGTTTTGCGAAAAACGCATCTATGTCAATTACCATCGAGAACATACTTTTAATCGGTTCCATTTTATTGTTTTTAAGTATTATCGTTGGTAAAACTTCCTATCGTTTTGGTGTCCCAACCTTAGTTTTCTTCTTGTTGCTCGGTATGTTGGCAGGCTCAGAAGGCTTGGGAGGAATTCAGTTTAACGATTCGAAATTGGCACAGTTTGTTGGGATTGTTTCTTTCAATTTTATCTTATTTTCTGGTGGAATTGAAACGGAATGGAAACAAATCAAACCCGTACTTTGGAAAGGAGTCGTACTTTCCACCTTGGGTGTATTGATTACCGCGGGTTCGGTGGGAACGTTTGTTTATTTCATTACGGATTTCACCTTATTCGAAAGCATGTTGTTGGGATCCATCATTTCTTCCACCGACGCAGCGGCCGTTTTCTCGATATTGCGATCCAAAAGCATTGCGTTAAAAGACAATATTCGTCCCTTGTTGGAACTTGAAAGTGGGAGTAATGACCCGATGGCCAATGTGTTGACTATTGTTTTTACGGGTTTGGTCATAGCTGAAAATCAGAATCATTGGTCGATTGTTCCCTTTTTCTTCGGACAGTTAATCATCGGAGGATTAATGGGATTTGTTTCTGGAAAAGTTTCCAAATGGATCATCAACAAAATTAAACTTGATTTCGAAGGATTGTATCCGGTTTTGGTTATTGCTTTGATGATTTTCACCTTTGCTTTCACCGATTTCATACATGGAAATGGGTTTTTATCGGTGTATGTTGCAGCAGTTTATCTTGGTAACCATGATTTTATCCACAAAAAAGCCATTTTGAAAGCGTTCGATGGATTTTCTTGGTTGATGCAGATCGTTTTGTTCTTGACCTTGGGCTTGTTAGTGTATCCTTCTCAAATGTGGGCTGTTGCCGGAATTGGTTTGTTGATTTCCGCCTTTTTGATTTTGTTTGCACGACCTTTAAGTGTGTTTATCAGCCTTTCTTTCTTTCAGGTGAAAACCAAAAGCAAATTGTTTATTTCGTGGGTAGGATTGCGGGGAGCAGTTCCCATCGTTTTTGCAACCTATCCCTTGGTAGCAGGGGTTGAAAAAGCATCGGTTATTTTTAATTTGGTTTTCTTTATTTCGCTGACATCCGTTTTAATTCAAGGAACTACCTTGTCTTTCTTTGCCCGAAAATTAGGTGTTTCTCTTCCAGCTAAGTTGAAAAAAGTCACGTTACTTGATTTGGAATTGGAGGAACGAACCAAGCGTAAACAAAGTGTTTTGATCTTACCTGAAGATAGTTTTGCTGTCGGAAAAGCCATTGTTGATTTGGATTTCCCGTTAACAGCCGTTATCGCATTTATTCAACGCCAAGGATTGTTCATCACTCCCAATGGTTCCACGGTGTTGCATGTCGGAGATGAATTAACCATTTTATCCGAAGACGAAGTTTGTTTGCGAAATGTTTACCAAAAATTAGACCTCGAACTCCCTGATGATTTGAAGTTGCGCGAGGTATAAATTTTCATTTTTTTAATTAGCGATTTAGTGCTGTTTAGATCAAAATTTAATGCTTATCATTAACTTTACAAGTGATTTGTTTTTTGAAGCAAAAGTAATTGATTTTCAGACTTCCCCCTTTAGAGGGGGATAGAGGGGGAGGATAATTGAACCATCTTAATTACTGATAGTCAATACAATTATTAATTTATTGGCAAAGTTTACGATTAGTATTTAAAATTATCATCCCGTTCTAAAACTGTTTGTTAACGGTTAAGCAACTCTTAAAGTATTGATTTTACTGGCTTTTCACCATTTTGTTACACGTTTACTCACCGCTCTCACAATTCCCTGCTCACTGTTTCTGTCTCCTGTTAACTTTCCATTTTTCGCTATTTACTATTAACTAACTAAACGACTAACTAACTAAACGACTAACAGACAAAGTGACTAACAGACTAACTGACTAACTGACTAATCGACTAACCAACTAACTATCCACTTCAAACTGCAAACTATCAACTGTCAACTATTTACTATAAACTTCTAACTGTCAACTAGCCCCCCTTGTTACTTTCTCCCCACTTCCTCATTGTCCTAAAAGAAAACCAAAAAAATCAGCAATCATGGCAGGAGGAAAAGAAACCCCAAGACAAAAGATGATCGGAATGATGTATCTCGTCTTAACCGCTTTGTTGGCGCTCAACGTGTCGAAATCCATTTTGGATGCATTCGTCGCCATTGAAGAAAACATGCAAATTTCAAACGAAAATGAGTTTGCTCGAGGCGAAGAAAAACGCAAACAACTCGAGGAACAAGCCATTAGTGGCGAAGAACCAGCTCGAAAACAATGGGCGAGTGTACAATTCAATGCTGTAAAAGCAATCGATCGGGAAACCGAAAAAATCATCGTGTTCACCGACGAATTGAAAAAGGAAATCTTGGAAATGTGTGGTGAAAATACGAACGTAGGAGAACAACAAATTCTTCTTGAAAAGAAATCCAAGGAGTATCCACTCAAACCGGTTCGTATGAATCTAAAATGGGTCGATGCGAAAGACAAATACGATGAACCCATGCACATTTTAATCGGCGACGACATCAAGCGACCTACAGGGAAAGGACTTGATTTGTGGAAGAAAATCATCGTTTACCGTGAAAAAATCACCCAAATTTTATCCGAATCAGCGAATGAAGGAAAAAACACAAAATACGGGATTCGTTTCAAAGCAATAAACGACCACAAAAATTACCAAGAGTTGCAACAACGAGTTGAAAAAGAACTTGCAAAGGCAAACATTCATCCGGATGATCGGGAAATTTTAGCAAAATTATACATCGGACTTACCAAACAAGAACGGGTTGATATGGGGGAGACCAAAGACGTGCATTGGATGGGGAAAACGTTTGATCATGCGCCAGTTGTGGCAGCAATTGCTTCGTTAACATCGATCCAAAACGAAGTGTTGACTGCCCGCGCAGATGCCATTGCCCACATGCGAACACGTGTTGGAGGGAGCGAATACGCATTCAACCGTGTATTGCCGCTTGCTTACGGACCCGAATTGGTCAACAGTGGAGATGAGGTGGAAGTTCGTGTTTTGATGGCGGCGTATGATTCGTATGCTACTCCCGAAGTGCAAGCCGATCAAGGAACAATCGCAGGGATCAAAGATGGAATGGGAACGCTCCGTTGGAAAGCAAACAAAACAGGCGAAACGAAATTAAAGGGTACCATTTCCATCCGAAACAAACGCGGGGAGAAAAAAACGATGAACTGGGAAAAAGACATCCGAGTGATGCAACCAAGTGGAACGATAACATTAACAGAAATGAATCGTTTGTACCGCGGACATGAAAACCCAATTTCAGCGGTTGCTTCAGGCTTTGAAGAAACCCAATTGAAAGCCGGAGGAAATGTAAAATTGCACAAAGTTGCCAATGGTTGGATCGCTGAACCCGAACAAGGACGAACCTGTTCAATCTCCGTGATTGGTGTTGATAAGAAAAACAACCGTCAGGTTACTTTGGGAACATACACGTATGAAGTATCCAATTTGCCAACACCTGAATTGTATTGGGGAGGAGTAAAAAATGGTGGAAACTTGAATTATTTTGGAAATGGAATCTTCCCCAAATATCCACCCGAAATTCCATTGAAAGCAGGATTTCAGATTTTAAGTATGGAAATTTCATCTTCCACCATTGGAACTCACCAAGTTTCAGGGTCTAAAATCCCGGCTGACCTCGAAAAGAAACTCAAACAAACAAAGCCGAACGAAGTAGTTCAAATCATTGCCAAAGTGAAACCAACAAAAGGAAATGCACCTGTATCACTCGCCTTTGGCAGCTGGAAACGCAACTAAACACAAACCAGAGTCAAGTCGAGGCGCGATTTATCCGCCTCGACTTTTTTGATTCTCACAGTGGTAAACGAACGGTTACTTAACGGATAAGCAACACTTAGCTCTGCATAAACACTGGCTTTTCGATGAAAAACGAAGTTTTCGTCATCGACCCACTAATCCACTAACCAACTAACCAACTAACTGACTAAATAACTACCTTTGCCACATGATAAATCTCGAGCAAGTCGGAGTATTTCTTCCGCAAGGATATTTGTTCAAAGACATTACCGTTCAAATCAATAAAAACGATAAAATTGGTCTCGCTGGAAAAAACGGCGCTGGAAAGTCCACGTTGTTGAAACTCATCGCGGGTTGGAATCCTCCTTCTGAAGGCAAAATCCACAAACCAAAAGATTGCACCATCGGTTTTTTGACCCAAGACATCAAAATCGATACATCGAAAACAGTGTTCGATTACCTAAATGATTCGAATGAAACCCTGAACTACCTCCGCGGTCGCATGGACGACATCAATCACCAATTGGTGAGTCGAACCGACTATGAAACCGATTCCTACTTGGCTTTGCTCGACGAATTGAATGAAGTGAATGCCTTGTTCAATTTTCACGAAGGATACCAATGGGAAGAAAAAATCGCTTCTACCTTGGAAGGTTTGGGTTTTTTCCTTGAAGATCAACAAAAACCTTTGGACTCCTTTTCCGGAGGATGGAAAATGCGCGTCGAATTAGCGAAAATTTTGGTCAACAAGCCCGATGTTATTTTACTCGATGAGCCCACCAACCACTTGGATATCCTTTCGATTGCTTGGTTGGAAAATTACTTGCAACGTTTTGAAGGAGCAGTTATCGTGATTTCACACGACCGTTTGTTTTTGGACAATGTGACCAAGCGCACACTCGAAATTTCGCAGGGTCGCATGTTGGATTTTCCGTATGCTTACTCCAAATACAAGGAAAAACGAGCAGAAGAATTGGAGCGCATGGTGGATGCCAAAAAGCAACAAGACAAAGACATCAAACACACCAAGGAATTGATCGATAAATTCCGTGCGAAGAAAAACAAAGCTGCTTTTGCGCAATCTTTGATCAAGAAATTGGAACGCACCGAAATCATTGAAATCGAATCGGATGCCATTGCCCGCATGAAAATTTCTTTTCCACTGAGTAATCAACCCGGAAAATGGGTGTTGGAAATGGAAAATGTTGGGAAAACATACGGAGACCGTGTGTTGTTCAGAGACATCAATATCACCGTTGGACGAGGGGAGAAAATTGCTTTGCTTGGACCAAACGGTGTCGGAAAATCGACTTTGCTCAAGCGCGTGATGAGTACCTTGGAAGGCGATGGGACAATCCACTATGGCCATAATGTAGTGATAACCTATTTTGCCCAAGATCAAGCCGAAAAGCTCAATCCAGACAAAACCATCTACGAAACCGTCGATGATATTGCGGTGGGTGAGGTGCGAAAAGACTTACGTAGCATTTTGGGAACGTTTTTGTTTACTGGCGAAGACATCGATAAAAAAGTTGGGATTCTATCTGGAGGAGAACGAACCCGCTTGGCACTCTGTATTTTGTTGCTTAGTCCATCCAACTTTTTGATTCTCGATGAGCCAACCAATCACTTGGACATTCAGAGCAAGGAAGTGTTGAAACGAGCGTTGCAGAACTACGAGGGAACGTTTATTGTGGTGTCTCACGACCGGGAATTTTTGAATGGCTTGACCAATCGAATCTGGGATATTCAGGATAAAACCTTGAAAATTCACCATTTTTCAGTGAGCGAATACCTCGAAAGCAAATTGCATTTATCAAACGAGATGAATGTACATGCGAAAGCCGAAAACAAGAAAGAACCCGAAATAGTGATCGAAGCACCGAAAGCGAATTTGAGTTTTGAAGAACAGAAAGAGCTGAAAAAACGCAAAAATCAACTTCAAAACGCGGTAAAACGCTCCGAAGAACTGATCGGAACTTTGGAGACCGATTTGGCAAAACTCGATCAGCTAGTTGCAGAAATGGATTATTCCGACGAGCAGAAAGCTAACCAAACTCTCGCGCTTTATGCACAAACCAAAGAAAAATTAGAAGCAGCCATGTCGGATTGGGAAAACCACGTGGAAGAACTCGAAAACTTGAACAAACAATACGCATAAACATGATCGGTCAAATTCATAAAATGAAAGTCCAACTGGCGGACGAAGTAGCCTACACGTTGACGTTGGGAGATGAACAAATTTCGATGAATTCCTTGTTGGGAAAAGAGATTCAACTCAACTGGTATGGAGCCATTCAATGTGTTTCGTGCGGACAAGCGACCAAGAAATCTTTCAATCAAGGGTTTTGTTATTCCTGTTTTCTGAAAGCACCCGAAGCCGCTGAATGCATCATCCGACCGGAGTTGTGTCGCGCGCACCTCGGCGAAGGACGCGATGTTGCTTGGGAAGAAGCCAACCACAACCAACCGCATGCAGTTTACCTCGCCGCATCCGATGTGATCAAGGTGGGTGTGACCCGCGAAACGCAAATCCCAACTCGCTGGATCGATCAAGGGGCAAGTGCAGCCATTCAAGTGGCGCAAACACCCAACCGATACTTGGCTGGATTGCTCGAAGTGGCGCTCAAAGATCATTTTACGGATAAAACGAACTGGCAACGCATGTTGAAAAACGAAACCGATGAATCCCTCGACTTGGTGGAAGCCAAATGGAGTTTGGAAGAATTGCTTCCGGCAGATTTACTCGATTATTTCACCGAAGACGATACCATTACCGAAATTCACTACCCCGTGCTTGCGTACCCGACCAAAGTCAGCAGCCTTACACTCGATAAAACGCCAGCCATCTCCGGCAAACTCGTTGGTATCAAGGGACAGTATTTGATTTTCGAAGACCAAAGCGTGATCAACATACGCAAACATACGGGATATGTGGTAGAGTTGGTGGTGAAGTAAATGCGATTAGACTAGATGTATACAAAGAAAAATCCCCACAAAACCAACGTTAAGTGGGGACAATATTTAGTGATATTTATTTTCTTAAAAAAAACCTATCTCAAAAACCCAGTAAAGATTTCAAATAAATTAGGCAATTCTACTGAGGAAACTTCCATGTTAACTTTGCTTTTTTCCGAGGTTGAAGTCTTTGCATCTTCCTGAACGGAACTCGAAGTAGCCACATCCACTGTTTCTGTTTTTACATTCGATACCGTAAATTGATTCTCGTTGATTTCTTGGATCAAGTTCACAATTTTATCCGCTGTAATCTTGTTGCGATCGAAGCGAATCACTGCTTTGTTTGCGTCCTTGTCGGCATCAAATTCTACAAAACTGACTTGATTCACTGACTTTGTGTCTTTCAATGCCTTACGGATCGAGCCACCACATCCCATTTCACAGGTCATTCCTTCCACATCCAATTCCATCACGGTGTTCACTTCCACAGGAACTTCCGCGATCTCCTTGTTGATTTTTACTTTTTTATCCAATCCTTTTTCCTCTTGGCAAGCAAAAGCAACAAGTGAAATACTAAGAACCCAAGCAATTGATTTTGTTTTCATCTTTTCCAAATTTTGGTATTGCAAAGCAACGAATTATGGAAGAAAGTTCGTGTTTTATTTCTGTTAAAACAAGTTAATCTGCGTTTGATTTCGAACAAAATCCGTGAGCGGTTTGAAACTATGGCTAAACGGAAAATGTTTTGCTTGGTTTTTCATGAAAATACAATTCAACCCAGATTGCGTAGTAAAACTTCGTTATGAGAGTTAAATATCTTTAAATCAGCTTATTAATTTTTGAAAAGCATAGCCGTAGCTATGATTGAAAAAAGAAATAAATAGCTGATTTGAAAAGATTTGGCTCGGAATAGATTTTTTACTGCGCAATCTGGGTTCAACCACGTACTTTTGCGTATGTCAAAAAATATGCAAAGTTGGCTCCTCCTGTTGGCGGTGGCTTGTATTTGGGGAAGTTCATTCATTTTAATGAAACGAGGGATGTTTGCACTCGACGGCACTCCCTTATTCAACGATACCCAAGTCGCTGCGTTGCGTATGACCATTGCGGGAACGGTTTTGCTTCCAATCGGAATCTTCTCACTTCGCAAACTTCGCTCGTGGAAAGATGCATTGAGTTTGATTGTTGTTGGAACCTGCGGAAATTTTATTCCTGCATTTTTGTTCACCTATGCTGAAACTGAACTTTCATCCGGTTTTGCGGGAATGCTCAATAGCTTTGTTCCCGTTTTTTCCTTGTTGGTGGGATATGTTGTTTTCAAACAACGCCTTACTTGGGTTCAGTTTATCGGAGCTGGAATTGCCACAGGGGGAATCGTTTTATTGATGATTTCAGGAAAAAATGCAGCCGTTTCCGCTTCGTGGAGTCACATTTTGGCGATCGTCACCGCTACTTTTCTCTACGGAATTTCGTTAAACACGATCAAACACACGCTGAGTAAATTCAAGTCCATCGAAATTACTTCTCTTGCCTTTACGATGGTTTACATTCCGAGTATCGTCACAGCAATTCAAAGCGGGAGTTTTGCCTTTTTAGCACGCGAACCCAAAGCGTGGGAAGGATTCGGTTTTATCTGCATTCTAGCTATTGTCGGTACGGCTTTCGCCTTGATAATTTTCAACCGTTTAATCGCCATTTCATCGGTCCTTTTTGCGAGTAGCAACACCTATATCATTCCAATCGTTGCTGTTTTCATCGGATCGTTTTTCAACGAACGCATCACGATCGAACAAATTGGCGCGATGATTATCGTTCTGATCGGAGTTTTTGTTGCAAATTATTGGAAGAGGCTGCGAGAGAGATTTAGTGGGGAGCTCCACTAGTGGTACGATTTATCGCGCATCCAAATAAATTGAATTTCCGTCTAAATAGTAAGGCTGCGATTTATCGCACTACGTCTGATACAATGCTAGGAATGATCATTCGAATCAAAGATGTAAAGGGTTGAAATTGCTTGATAAAAACGGTCAGAACGCAGTAAAATCGTGGAGCTAAGTGTTGCTTATCCGTTAAACAACTTGTACAAAATCGGGACGAATTTACCCTGTAGAGCCAACCAAAAAGTTTGTTCACAAAGCAAAAATACCGAAGGATAAAAAATCAAATGAAAAATAATTTTGAAACTGAAAAATAATCTGTATCTTTGCCCCTCGTTAAAATTGAAATAATTTAAAACAAGCTATTATGTACGCAATCGTAGAGATAGCAGGGCAGCAATTTAAAGTGCAAAAAGACCAAAAGATTTATGTACACCGTTTGAATGCTGAAGCAGGGTCAAAAGTAGAATTTGACAAAGTGCTTTTAGTAGATAACGATGGAAAAATCACACTTGGCGCCCCAGCTATAGCAGGAGCATCAGTTTCTGTAGAAGTGTTAGATCACGTTAAAGGTGACAAAGTTATCGTTTTCCGCAAGAAAAGAAGAAAAGGATACAAGAAGAAAAATGGTCACCGTCAATCGTTTACATCGATTAAAATAACAGACATTAAAGCTTAATCTTTTCCGATCAAAAGGAAGTAAAATTTTAAAGAAATGGCACACAAAAAAGGAGTCGGTAGTTCGAAAAACGGTCGTGAATCAGAAAGCAAACGCTTAGGCGTTAAGATTTACGGAGGACAAGCTGCAATCGCAGGGAACATCATCGTTCGTCAACGTGGTACTGCTCACCATCCAGGTGAAAATGTAGGTATTGGAAAAGACCATACTTTGTACGCATTGACTGATGGATTAGTAGAATTCCGCAAGAAGAAAAACAATCGTTCGTTTGTATCGGTAGTTCCATTTGAAACTGCTGAGGCTTAATCGAACTCAAAAAATGATGAAAGGCGAGCAGTTTTGTTCGCCTTTTTTTATTTCCCTGAATCGCATTGCTTAAATGTTATTAATTTTACACCAAAAAGGATACGCATGCTCGAAATACAACGCATACGAACAGATAAAGAAAGCATCATTGAAGGATTGAAAAAACGTCACTTTGATGCTGCTCCCATCGTGAATCGAATCTTGGATTTGGACACGCAATGGAGAGAACAACGAGGAAGCTTGGAAAGCATTTCTGCTGAATTGAACCAATTGGCAAAAGAAATTGGTGAATTGTTCAAACAAGGAAAACAAGCTGAGGCAAACTCCGCAAAGGAGAAAACTGCTTCGTTGAAGTCGAACGAAAGTGAATTAAAAGAGTCTGTTCAAGCGTTGGAAAAAGAAATCCAACAGTTGATGTATCAACTTCCAAATGTTCCGAACGAACAAGTGAAAGCGGGTCGCAACGAACAAGACAACGAAATCGTCGAAGAAGTTGGTAGCAAACACATTTTCGAAGGAACGGCACTTCCGCATTGGGAAATCACCAAGAAATACGATCTGATCGACTTTGAAATGGGGGTGAAAATCACCGGTGCTGGTTTCCCAATTTACAAAGGAAAAGGAGCGAAATTACAACGTGCTTTAATCGCCTTTTTCCTCGATGAAGCTGAAAAAGCAGGTTACCAAGAGTTCATTCCACCTTTGGTTGTCAACGAAGCAAGTGGATTCGGAACAGGTCAACTTCCAGACAAAGAAGGTCAAATGTACTACGTCAACGAGGATGATTTGTATCTTATTCCAACCGCAGAAGTTCCCTTGACGAATATCTACCGCGATGTTATTTTACCCAACGAAGATTTTTCGATCAAATTGACAGGTTATACACCGTGTTTCCGCCGTGAAGCAGGTTCTTATGGAAAAGATGTTCGTGGATTGAATCGTTTGCATCAATTTGATAAAGTAGAGATTGTACGCATCGAGCATCCAACCAACACAGCAAAAGCCTTGGATGAAATGGTAGAACACGTTCGTGGTTTATTGGCGAAATTAGGTTTGCATTACCGCATTTTGCGTTTGTGTGGTGGCGATACAGGTTTTGCATCTGCCATGACCTACGATTTTGAAGTATTCTCCGCGGCACAAGAAAAATGGTTGGAAGTAAGTTCCGTTTCTCGTTTTGATACTTTCCAAGCTAACCGTTTGAAATTACGCTACAAAACAGCAGATAAGAAGACCGCCTTGGCTCATACCTTAAATGGTTCTGCTTTGGCTTTGCCTCGTATTGTTGCCGCTTTGTTGGAAAATTACCAAACAGACGAAGGAGTTTTGATTCCGGAAGTTTTACAGAAATACACTGGTTTCGAGAAGATCGTATAATAAAAAATCCAATAACAAGTTTTGGCAAAGTTGATTCGTTGACTTTGCCTTTTTTGTGTACTTTTACAAAAAGGAACTTGCTAGTTTCGGAATAAAATTCAACTAATTTTAAGATAAAAATGAAAACATATTTTGCACTGATTCTCATTGTACTAAGTCTAAGTGCTTGCCACGATGTTAACAAGCAAAAACAATTGGAAAAGATTGATTCCATGCTTGCTAAAGTGGATAGCATCGAACAAGTTTATAACAAACAGCAAGCGGATACGATTTCGGTAGCTCGGATTATTTTTGACATTACCACAACTGAATTGCGAATCAAAAATAACTACGAGGCCGACACGATCAACAAAGATTTGGGTCATAAAATGGATCAATATAAATTGGCGAGAAAACGTCTGAAACCCATGGGGAAAGTGGCGAGTCAAATTATGCTTGGTACAAAAGAAGAACGAGAAGCGCTAAAAAATTTGCGTAATGATGTTTCAGAAGGAGCGGGAGATCGATCTAAATATGATAAGTATATCAACTTTGAAAACAACAAAGTCAAGCAGTTATCCGTTTTATTGAAAGATTTTGTTGAAACAAAAGAAAAGTGTATTCAAACTTACGAAGAACTGCATCCCGAATTGGAAGCATTTTCATTGAGTTTAATCAAAGACAAAAAATAGGATGAATTTAGCCAAGTATCTTTGCTTTTTGGTATTCCTAACTTCGGGAATCGTTTTCGCTCAGCCCGAAAATGCCAATCAATTGGCTCAGCATTACTACAACAGTGGCGAATTTCAGAAAGCTTTGCCTTATTGCGAATCTGTTTATCAGAAAGATCCTTCGAAATTTAATTTTCGTCGGTATTATAGTTGTCTGATTGAAATAAAAGATCTAAAAACAGCGGAAAAAGTTCTCAAAAAACAACTAAACAACAACCGGGAAGATCTCGAATATCCCATCTTGTTGGGGGAGTTTTATGAGCAAAACAACGAAACAAAATCAGCAGAAAAAATATACACGCAACTCATTGATGATTATGCTGTTTCAACGCGAACCATTCAGGATTTATACCAAAATCTTAAAGCAAAAAGCAAATTTGATTTAGCTTTCAAAGCGTTAGAAAAAGGACGCAAAACGTTCAAAGAAAATTACCCACTTCATCTGCTCTTTGCGGATTATTATTTCGCTCAAGGAAAAACAAGTTTGATGATTGACGAATACATGAATTTGTTAGATGTTCAAACTTCGTATGCTTCTGTAATTGAAAATGAGTTGACTGCTCGCTTGGATTTTTCAGCAGCTAATGATCCAAATTACGAAACCATCAAAGGAAAATTGATTGAAAAAGCACAAAAAAAACCAAATGAAACGGTTTATTCGGATTTGTTAATTTGGCTTTTTACCCAGAAAAAGGAATTTCAAGCTGCTTTGGTTCAGTCACAAGCATTGGATAAACGCGAAAACGGACTCGGTCGTCGGGTGTATGAACTGGGAACGATGTGTGTCCAAAACAAGGTGTATGATGTGGCGCGAAAAGCATTCAAATATGTGGTTCAGTTGGGAGACGATAAGCCCTATTTTTATGATGCTGAATATGCTTTGCTGAATACTCGTTTCTTAGAGATAACGCAGAATCGCTCCTACAACCAAGAAGAATTGTCCGCAGCGGTAAGTGAATACAATCAAACTATTTCTCGTGTAGGAAAAACACGTAGTTCAGTTAAATTACTTTTAGAATTAGCCCAAATACAAGCATTTTATCTCAATCAAGGAAGCAAAGCGATTGAGTTACTCACCGAAGCACTTGCTATTCAAGGATTGACTGATATGCAACGGGCTGAAGTGAAAATGTTGTTGGCAGATGTGCATGTATTGAGTGGTGACGTTTGGGAAGCTTCCTTGTTGTACATGCAAGTGGATAAAGATTTTAAGTTTGAACCAATTGGTTTTGAAGCGAAATTTAAAAATGCACGCATCTTCTATTACGATGGCGATTTTGATTTTGCTCAATCACAACTCGATATTTTGAAACAATCCACCTCAAAATTAATTGCCAACGATGCCATGAAATTATCGATTTTGATCACCGATAACTATGGATTGGACAGCAATTACACAGCGATGAGCCTCTTTGCGCAAGCTGATTTATTGATTGAGCAACACCAATATCAACAAGCTTTTTCCTTATTTGATAGTATCACAACCGCTTTTCCTTATCATAGTTTGTCCGATGAAATTTTGCTTCGAAAATCAAAAGCGATGCAACAACAAGGGAAATGGAATGAAGCAATCGCGTTTTTGGAGGAATTGTTGAAATACAACGGTCAAGATATTTTGGCAGATGATGCCCTTTTTCAATTGGGAGTTATTTATGCAGATCACATCAATCAAACAGAGAAAGCGAGTGAATATTTTAAAAAGATTTTGCTTGAAATTCCAGGAAGTCTGTATACCATTTCGTGTCGGAATCGAATTCGAGCCATCCGTGGTGAGCAAGTTGATTTAGACGAAGATGAACTTTAAACTATTTTAATATTCAGACAAATTTCGGCATGATTTATGCCTTTTTTGTATTTTTACCAGTCAAATTAATACACATTAATCCATTTTCATGAAAAAAACGATTTTTCTATTGAGTCTTGTTTGCACCTTAGCTGGATTTGCATCTGCTCAAAAAACGAATGAAGCTGCCAAACCAAAATTAGAACCAGGAATTTATGCTGAGATTTTTACGGATAAAGGAAACATTCTACTTTGGTTAGAATACCAAAAAACACCCATGACGGTTGCCAACTTTGTCGCTTTAGCGGAAGGAAACATGGTCATTGATGGAAAGAAAATTGAAAAACCATATTACGATGGTTTGAAATTTCACCGTGTTATTTCTGATTTTATGATTCAAGGAGGCGATCCAGATGGAAATGGTTCCGGAGGACCAGGATACAAGTTTCCAGATGAAATCCATCCCGAATTAAGTCATAGCGGCCCAGGTATTTTGTCGATGGCTAACTCAGGACCTGCAACCAATGGAAGCCAATTCTTTATTACACACAAAGAAACGCCTTGGTTGAATGGGAAACATACTGTTTTTGGAAAAGTGATCACAGGTCAAGAAGTAGTAAACGCCATTGCACAAAATGATGTGATGAAAAAAGTGGCCATCATTCGAATTGGAAAGGAAGCTAAAAAATGGGATGCAGTTGCTACATTTACAAAAGCAACAGAAGCATTTAAAAAACTTGAAGAAGAAGAAAAAGCCCGTGTTGAAAAAGCAGCTAAATTATCCAAAGATGAATACAAAGCATTTTTGTTTGAAGAGATAAAAAAGAAATATCCGAATGCGCAACAATCAGCAAGTGGTTTGATTTATGTGATTCAAAATCCAGGTGAAGGACCAAAATGTACTGCTGGAAATATGTTGTCAGTTCATTATACTGGTACATTTTTGAATGGCAAAAAATTTGATTCTTCACACGATCGTAAGGCACCGATGGATTTTACCTTCAAGCAACAACCAATGATTCCAGGATTCGAAGAAGGATTGGAAATGCTTGGTAAAGGAGGAAAAGGAATTTTTATTATTCCTTATTACAATGCGTACGGTCCAGCAGGTAGACCAGGTGGAATTCCACCTTATTCAGATCTGATTTTCGACCTTGAAGTGTTGGAAGTAAAATAAATGAATAATTAAGTTTAACTAAAAGTCTCTCAGTTTGTTGAGGGACTTTTTTTGTTTTAAACTAAACTAAATTAAAATGAAATGATTACTTTTAGCAGGTAAACTATAAAAACTATAAATGAAAACAGTTGGACTAACAGGTTTTGTACTTGCTATTCTTGTTAGCCTAATCGCTACGTATCTACTCTTTGTTGTCGTTCCCGAGGCGCAGCAATTGGAAGTTTCAGAACCAGGATCGATTGGTTATGATTCGTATTATCGGGTTAAATCCTTCTTGGGAGATGCATCACGTTTGGTATTGATTTTAGCTTCTATGGCTGCTTTCATGACCATTTTTGTGGCGTTTCGAACAAGAAAGCGCCTTTTGTTTTATGCTGTTATCTTATCAATCTACAGCATATTAATTGGGCTTTTGTATGGGACAAACATTTTTCAATAAGATTCTGG
>CAYRMV010000035.1:0-25172 GCA_964425255.1 uncultured Flavobacteriales bacterium | reverse complement strand
AACGGGAGATAAAATCGAATTTCATCAACGATTCATTGGCAAAAAGACGGTTCCAAATGTCGTTGGATTGTCGGCACGAGATGCTGTTTATTTGATCGAACGAACAGGAATGCATGCGATGATTAAGGGGTACGGAAGTGTTGTGAAACAAACTGTTCCAGCGGGAAGCCAAGCGTTTGCAGGTGGTTTAGTAGAATTGACTTTAGAATAAAAAGAATGGAAAAAACGATTAAGATATTGATCCAAGCGCTTCAGCCAATTTCGATTCAGGGTTCTCTGGATCGAGCAGTTTCTGAATTGGTTTTTGATTCACGTCAAGCCAAAGCAGGATCGATGTTTTTTGCTATTCGAGGTACACAAACAGATGGACATCAATACCTTTCTCAGGTTATCGAAAAAGGGTGTGACATGGTTGTTGTAGAAGATGAAATCGATCTTCCTGTACATGTTACGTGTATTCGTGTTGCTAATTCGTCTGAAGCATTAGGGAAAATGGCAACTGCTTTTTATGATTTTCCTTCACGTGAATTGAAATTAGTGGGTGTTACAGGAACTAATGGTAAAACAACCATCACGACTTTGTTGTATCAATTGTTTCGCGCTTTGGGGTATCCAACGGGTTTGCTTTCAACTGTTGTAAATAAAATTGACGATGAGGTTATTCCGTCCACGCACACAACTCCTAATCCGGTTGCATTGAACGCTTTGTTGCGTCAAATGGTTGATGCGGGATGCGCTTATTGTTTTATGGAAGTGAGTTCTCATGCGGTTTCACAATATCGTATTGCTGGACTTGAATTTGCTGGAGGTGTTTTTTCCAACATCACACACGATCACTTGGATTACCATGGAACGTTCAAAAATTATATCTATGCGAAGAAAGGTTTTTTTGATATGCTTCCTGCTAATTCATTTGCCTTGGTAAATGCAGACGATAAAAATGGCTTGGTAATGATGCAAAATACAGCAGCAAACAAGCAAACTTTTGCATTAAAAACTCAGGCAGATTTCAAGGCGAAAGTAATTGAAAATCAGTTTTCAGGCTTAGTGTTAAACCTTGATGGTGAGGAGCTGTGGACCCGATTGATTGGCGATTTCAATGCCTATAATTTATTGGCAGTTTACGGAGTTTGTCGTTTGTTGGGGCAAGATAAAATCGAAGTGTTGACCAAACTTTCTGAATTGCAATCTGTGGAAGGTCGTTTTGAATATGTGCGTAGTACAACGGGAATCACCGTGATTGTAGATTATGCTCATACACCAGACGCCTTGGAAAATGTATTGAAAACGATTACGAATATTCGAACAAAGAATGAAACTGTTTTCACAGTGGTTGGATGTGGCGGTGATCGGGATAAAGCGAAAAGACCAGAAATGGCTCGCATTGCCTGTGAATGGAGTGATCAAGTTGTATTAACTTCTGATAATCCTCGCTCAGAAGATCCACAAACCATTTTGGATGAAATGATGGAAGGCGTAGAAGGACAACATTTTAAAAAGACACTTTCTATTTTGGATCGAGCGCAAGCAATCAAAACTGCTATTTCCATGGCAAAAACGGATGATATCATCTTAATTGCTGGAAAAGGCCACGAAAAATACCAAGAAATACAAGGAGTGAAACACGATTTTGATGACAAGAAGATTGCTGTGGAGCTAATCCAAAAACTAGAAAAATAAGAACCAAAAAAACGATAAGAGATGTTGTACTATTTGTTTGATTATTTAGATAAAATGAATTTTCCCGGAGCAGGATTGTTTCATTACATTTCCTTCCGTGCAGCTATGGCGCTGATTACTTCCCTGATTGTTTCGATTGTTTTCGGAAAACGTTTGATTAACATGCTTCGTCATCAGCAAATCGGGGAAACTGTGCGTGATTTAGGTTTGGCAGGTCAAATGGAAAAATCGGGAACTCCTACCATGGGAGGAATCATCATTTTGAGTGCCATTATTCTTCCGACTTTGTTGTTTGCCAAATTACACAACATTTATGTTATCACCATGTTGATCGCTACTGTTTGGCTTGGTTTAATTGGGTTTCTGGATGATTACATCAAAGTTTTCAAGAAAAACAAAGAGGGCTTGAAAGGGAAATTCAAGGTGTTTGGTCAAATTGGTGTAGGTTTAATTGTAGGAACGATCTTGTATTTCAGCAAAGATGTTCAGGTGCACAAACGCGTACCGAAAGACCATGTTTTGCAAGCAAACGAAACCGTTGTTACCAAAGCACATGCGCCTACTGCTAAGGATTCAAATTACATGTGGATTCAAACGCGCGACATGACAACAACTATTCCTTTCATGAAAGGAAATGAGTTTAATTATAATTGGTTGATTGGTGACTCGAATAAGTCATACGGTTGGTTGTTGTTCATTCCTGTGGTGATTTTCATCGTGATTGCAGTGTCGAATGGAGCGAACATGACAGATGGGTTAGATGGACTAGCAACAGGAACTTCCGCATTTATTGGAATCGCACTCGCTGTGTTTGCCTATGTCAGCTCCAACATTCGCTTTGCCGATTATTTGGATGTCATGTACATTCCGATGGCTGAGGAGATGGTAATTTTCATTTCAGCATTCGTAGGTGCTTGTATCGGATTTTTGTGGTACAATTCGTATCCAGCGCAGGTGTTCATGGGGGATACAGGAAGTTTGGCTTTAGGTGGAATCATCGCTGTATTTGCTATTTCAGTTCGCAAAGAGTTATTGATTCCTGTTTTATGTGGAATCTTCTTCATCGAAAATTTATCTGTTATTCTTCAAGTAGGTTATTTCAAATACACCAAAAAACGCTTTGGAGAAGGACGACGCATTTTCTTGATGGCTCCTTTGCACCACCATTACCAGAAAAAAGGAATCCACGAAGCAAAAATCGTTGCTCGTTTTTGGATCGTTTCCATTTTACTTGCAGTAATCTCCATTGTAACTCTTAAACTGCGTTAATCATGAACGGAAAAGGAAAACGTTTGGTGATTTTGGGTGCTGGCGAAAGCGGTGTGGGTACTGCCATCTTGGGATTGAAACAAGGATGGGATGTTTTTGTATCCGACAAAGGCGAAATCAAACCTTCTTTTCAACAAGAAATGGAGGAGGCAAACATTCCTTTTGAATCAGGGAAACACACAGAATCATTGATTTTAAACGCTGATTTGGTTGTGAAGTCACCTGGGATTCCGTCCAAAGTGGCTTTGATTCAGCAATTAATTGAAAAAAACATTCCCGTAATCTCAGAAATTGAGTTTGCAGGATATTACAATTCGGCAAAAACCATTTGCATCACAGGAAGCAATGGGAAAACGACCACAACGATGTTGACATACCACATCTTGAAAAAAGCAGGAATCCATGTTGGTTTGGCAGGCAACGTTGGTAAAAGCTTTGCAAAACAAGTGGCGACAGAAAATTTTGATTGGTATGTACTTGAGTTGAGTTCGTTCCAATTGGATGACATGTACGATTTCAAGGCAAACATTGCCATGTTGTTAAACATCACACCCGATCATTTAGATCGATACAATTATGAAATGCAAAACTATGTGGACGCGAAGTTCCGCATTTTGCAAAACCAGACTTCAGCGGATTATTTCATTTACAATGCCGATGACCCGATTGTAGTCAAAGAAGTGGAAAAAAGAGCGATTGAAGCGCAAAAAATTCCATTTTCCATTCGCCAAGTGATTGAACACGGGGCGTATGCAGACGAGAAACAAATAACAATAAACATAAAAGAACCATTTAGTATGTCCATCCACGATTTAGCTTTAAAGGGGAAACACAATACCCAAAATTCGCTTGCTTCAGGAGTAACAGCGAAAATTTTAGAAATCCGCAACGAATCTTTGCGCGAAAGTTTATCTGATTTCACCAATGTGGAACACCGTTTGGAGTTTGTTGCCAAAGTAAATGGCATCGAATTTATCAACGATTCGAAAGCTACGAACGTCAATTCGACTTGGTTTGCTCTAGAAAGTATGGATAAACCAACCGTTTGGATTGTCGGTGGAGTTGATAAAGGAAACGATTATTCGGAACTAATGGATTTGGTGAAAGACAAAGTGAAAGCAATCATTTGTTTGGGTACTGAAAACCATAAAATTATCGAAGCATTTAGCGGAGTGGTTGAAACGATTGTCGAAGCTGGTTCAGCGATGGAAGCTGTTGGTTACGGATACCGTTTAGCGAAAAAAGAAGAAACCGTTTTGTTGTCTCCTGCTTGTGCAAGTTTCGATTTATTTGAAAATTACGAGGACCGAGGAAATCAATTTAAAGCTGCTGTTCGCTCGTTATAATCATGGAAGAGAAAGACGTCCAATCCAAATTGAATTTGCAAGAAGCGCGTGATTTAGCTCGTGAATCTTCCATACAAGTTTTGCGTCCGCATGGAAAAATGTGGGGCATGGATGTTTTTTCGTGGTACAAAGCACAAGTCTTTGAGTTGGAAAATACCTTGTTGGCATTTCCGTTTCCGATTATTTGGTTGGGTGAAAAACAGGAAGTGATTCAACTCATGACTGAATGTCCACACCTTGCTGATCAATTGCATGCTTGTTTGATTTACGATTCGGGGAAAATACCGTTTATGGATCAGCAATTATCTGATTTGAAACAAGTTATTGCTGCTTCTTCCTTGCGAGATGCTTTGGAATTACTAAAAGGGATCAAGCAAAGAAGACATGTATTGTTGTTTACTGCTTCGAGTGAAAATTGGAAGCAACACCAAGAGAAATTCGAGTTTTTCGTCTCTTTACACCAAGGATAAAAGATGGTCAAAAAGTGGTTCTATAAGTTAAAAGGTGACCGTGTAATATGGGTTATAACACTGTTGTTATTGTCATTTTCATTAGTGACAGTATACAGTTTTGTACCTATTTTGGTGAAAGTAGAGGGCGGAACGGCATTCAAATACATGTTTAAGCATTTGATTTATATTCTAATTGGGTTTTCGGCAATGTATTGGGTGCATAAAAAAGACCCCATTTATTTTTCGAAATTGGCACGCTTTACATTCATTGCGTCGATTGCCTTGCTTGTTTTCACCTTTTTCTTCGGAAAAGAAGTGAATGGTGCAGGGCGTTGGGTTCAAATTCCATTTGTGGGACTGACCTTCCAATCTTCGGATTTTGCGAAACTTGCTTTGGTGATGTATCTAGCACGTTTATTGGTCAAAAAAGAAAAGGTTCTGGACTCTTGGAAAGAAGGATTTCTCCCTATTTTGACGCCAATCATTCTTGTTTGTGCACTAATTGTCAAAGACAACTTTTCCACCGCAGCCATTGTTTTTATGATGAGTTTGGTGATTTTGTTCCTTGGAAGAGTTCCTTTCTCCAAAATTGCCACCTTGGTTTTCGGAGGAATATTATTAGGAGCTGTCGTGGTGGTGGCACATAAATCCTTACCCGATCTGAATTTGCTTCCTCGTTATGAAACGTGGGAAAATCGAATTTTGAATCGCTACGAAGACAACGGGGATGCTGTTGATAACGCACAGGCAATCAATGCGATGATTGGAATCATGAGTGGTGGATTGTTTGGTTTAGGGATCGGTGATGGAAAAGTAAAAGAATTTATTCCAGAGGCTTACGCCGATTTCTATTTTGCCAGTTTTGTAGAAGAATTTGGTATTGTTGGAGGAGCCATTTTAATGTTACTATACCTCATTTTGTTCTACCGCATGATTCGAATTGCTTTGCGATCTGATCGTTTATTTGAAACGTATTTTGTTTTGGGAATAGGCTTGTTGTTGCTTTCTCAAGCCAGTGTAAATATGCTCGTTTGTACAGGTATTTTTCCAGTTACAGGGCAAAATATGCCTCTCTTGGCAATGGGAGGTTCCGCGTTGATTATGTCGTGTATCGCCATTGGAATGGTGCAAAGTATTGCTGCGAAACAACAATCAGAAATCGACGAACCAAAAGGAGAAAACGAATTGTCATAATGCAAGGAAAATGAAAAAGATCAATCGTGTAATCATATCAGGAGGTGGAACCGGCGGACATATTTTTCCCGCTTTAGCCATCGCGAATGAAATCAAAAAACGAAATCCAAATGCTGCGGTTTTGTTTGTGGGTGCTTTGGGTAAAATGGAAATGGAAAAAGTGCCTCTAGCAGGGTATGAAATTATTGGATTGCCGATTGTTGGTTTACAACGCAAGTTCACTTTTCAGAATTTTTTATTGCCTTTCAAAATTATCAAAAGTCTGATTCAGGCAAATCGTATCTTGAAAGAATTTAAACCCGAAGTTGCTGTTGGAGTAGGTGGTTATGCCAGCGGTCCAACTTTGAAAGCAGCAATTTCTCGTGGAATTCCATCGATGATTCAAGAACAAAATTCGTTTCCAGGGAAGACAAATAAATTACTTGCACAGAAAGTAACCCGAATTTGTGGTGCTTACGAAGGATTGGAACGGTTTTTCCCGAAAGAGAAAATCGTCGTTACAGGAAATCCAGTGCGATCTGAAATGGTGCAAATCGAAAACAAACGTTCCGAAGCACAAGCCTATTTCCAGTTGGATCCAAACAAGAAAACGGTTTTTATCATGGGAGGAAGTTTGGGTGCAAAAACCTTGAATGAATCTTTGTTGAACGGAATTGTAGCTTTGAAAGAAGCGGGTATTCAGGTGATTTGGCAATGTGGGAAGTTTTATTTTGCTGAAATGAAAGAGCAATTAGCTCAGTTGGATGCCAATCACATTCATTTACACGAATTTGTGCAACGCATGGATTTGGCGTATGCAGCTGCGGATGTCATCATTTCAAGGGCTGGAGCCATTTCAATTTCGGAACTTTGTTTGATTAAAAAACCCATCATTTTAGTTCCTTCTCCGAATGTAGCAGAAGATCATCAAACCAAAAATGCGATGGCTTTGGTCGAAAAAAATGCTGCTTGGATGGTGAAAGATGCCGATTCTCGTCAAGCGTTGATTCCGAAAGTATTGGAATTGTTGCAAGACGAACAAATACAAAACCAATTATCCGCTGCAATCGCTCAAATGGCCGAACCTAGGGCAACGGAATTGATTGTGGATGAATTAGAAAAAATGATCAAATAATGCGTGCACTAGAAACATATCGTCAAATTTACTTCATCGGAATTGGTGGAATTGGCATGTCTGCGTTGGCGCGCTATTTCAAAACGAAAGGTTTTCCTGTTGCAGGTTACGATAAAACTCCTTCTCCACTCACCGCTGAATTGGAAAAAGAAGGAATTGCAGTTCATTTCACCGATTTGGGAGAAAATCTTCCACATGAATTTTCGAATGCTGAAGAAACGTTGGTTGTGTATACGCCAGCGATTCCGGCAAGCATGGGGGAGTTGAATTTTGTAAAGAACAATGGTTTTACAGTTTTGAAACGTGCTCAAGTATTGGGTTTGTTAACGCATTCTTCGAAAGGAATCGGTGTAGCAGGAACGCACGGTAAAACGACCACCAGCACGATGTTGACCCACGTTTTGACCCAATCGTCCATTCAGTGCAATGCATTTTTAGGTGGAATTGCGGCCAATTTCAACACCAATTTTGTTTCTGCAGATTCGCCTTATACAGTGATTGAAGCAGATGAATTTGATCGTTCGTTTTTGCAACTGCGCCCGTTTGCAACCATCATCACTTCAACCGATGCGGATCATTTGGATATTTATGGCGATGCAGCTACCTTTTTGGAAGGATTTCAGGCGTATGCCAATTTGATCGATCAAGCAGGATTGACTGTCATGCGACAAGGATTAAATCTAACTTCTTCTGCTCCGATTCAAACGTATGCAATCAACGAAGAGGCGGATTTTGTGGGTCGTAACTTACGCGTGGAAAACGGTTATTTCTGCATGGAAGTGGAGACGCCAAACGGAAATTGGGAACAAGTAGAATTGGGTTTACCAGGGATTCACAATGCTGAAAATGCGGTTGCAGTGATTGCCTTGAGTTTGTTTTTAGGTTTGACCGAACAAGAGATCCGAGCAGGGTTGAAATCGTTCTTGGGTGTTCGCCGTCGTTTTGAGTTCCGAGTTCGATCCGAAGAGAAAGTGTACATCGACGATTATGCGCACCATCCAACCGAAATCAAAGCTTTAGTTAGTTCTGTGCGTTTGCTTTATCCCGGTAAAAAAGTAGTCGGTGTTTTTCAACCGCATTTGTTCACACGAACACGTGATTTTATCGAAGGATTTGCCCACGAACTTGGGAAATTGGATGAACTTTGGTTGTTGCCGATTTATCCAGCACGCGAAGAACCGATTCCAGGAGTTACGAGCGATGTGTTAGCGGCAATGATACAGCAAACAACTGTTCGATTAATGCATCCGCAAGAGGTTTTGGAATCAGCAAAACAGACAGATGCTTCCATTTTTCTGACGATTGGAGCTGGTGATATTGATCGACTAGTACCCGAATTAACAGCATTGTGGAAGTAAAGATGTGATGCATCTTGCACATAAAAAAAAGAAGAAATGAAAAAGTGGTTACGCATAGGATTTTGGAGCTTATTCACCGTACTTGTTGTGGTGGGAATGATCTATGCTGGCCGTCAACAAAAAGAACAAGCCTTGTTAGAGCCAACCGTTTTTATTAAAGTTAACGGTCAAGATGCTTTTTTAACGAAAGAAGATTTACTGCAACGTCTGCGCCGGAAAGGCTTGATTTATCCGGGTCAAATTTATGAAAAATTGAATCTTCCCGAAATTGAAAAATACATCCGATCTATGTCGGAAGTGAAAAATGTAAAAGTATATGCCGATTTAGGTGAAGCATGGAATATTGACCTGGAAGTACGTCGTCCAATTGCCCGAATTTTCAACTCACAAGGAGAAAGTTTTTACCTCGATGACGAAGGATTTACCATGGCACCTTCGTATTTATACACCGCTCGGGTTGTGGTAGTTAATGGTTTTATTCCCGATAGCAAGCATACTGAATCGGTTTTTGACATTATTAACAATGACTCCTTGAAAAGTATTCGCGTTTTGGATGATATCTATCGAATTTCAAATTATGTTTGTAACGATCCATTTTTACGAGCTCAAATAGGCCAGATTCACCGTGAAAAAGACGGGGATTTCGTTCTAATTCCGCAAGTTGGTGGCCACCGTATCGTTTTCGGTTCAGCAAATTCAGACGAAGATGTAGCTGACAAATTGAAAAAATTACGCGTGTTTTACGAAGATGGGTTGCCGTACGAAGGATGGAATACATACGAAGAAATCAATCTGAAGTACAAAAACCAAATTGTTTGTAAGAAAAAAGAATAAAATTTAAGTTATGTCGCAAGTTGTTGTCGGACTAGATATTGGAACTACTAAAATTGCTTGTTTCGTTGGTAGAAAAAACGAACACGGGAAAATTGAGATTCTTTCCATGGGAAAAAGTGATTCCCTTGGGGTGTCACGTGGTATGGTTTCAAACATTGAACGCACTGTGCAATCCATCAAAACAGCGGTGGAAGAAGCGCAATCCCGCGTGGAAGGTCAATTGATCATCCGCAATGTGCATGTCGGAATTGCAGGACAACACATCAAAAGCTTGCAACACCGAGGAATTTATACCCGAACGAAAATTGAAGACGAAATTTCGCAACGCGATATTGATGCCTTGATCGACGATATGTACCGCTTGGTGATGCAACCGGGAGAAGAAATTATCCACGTTTTGCCGCAAGAATACATCGTAGACAACGAACAAGGAATCAAAGATCCAATCGGGATGTCGGGTGTACGCTTGGAAGCGAATTTCCATATTATTACGGGGCATGTAAGTGCAGCAATGAACATTCAAAAGTGTGTTCAAAAAGCGGGTTTGGAAGTCCGTGAAGTAATTTTGGAGCCCTTGGCTTCTGCTGAAGCAGTTCTTTCCGAAGAAGAAAAAGAAGCAGGTGTTGTGTTGGTTGACATCGGTGGTGGAACAACGGATTTGGCGATTTTCCACGAAGGAATTATCCGTCACACAGCTGTAATTCCATTTGGTGGTAACATCATTTCGGAAGACATCAAGGAAGGGTGTACCATCATGAAAGGACAAGCGGAGCAATTGAAAGTGAAATTCGGTTCTGCTTTGGCGAGCGAAAGTCAAGACAATGAAATCGTTTGCATCCCCGGATTAAGAGGGCGCGATCCAAAAGAAATTTCGTTGCGCAATTTGGCAAGTATCATTCAAGCACGCATGGAAGAAATCATCGAACATGTGTACTACGAAATCCGAAACTCGGGGTACGAAAAGAAATTGATTGGCGGAATTGTGGTAACAGGCGGTGGAGCTCAATTGAAGCACATCACGCAATTGTTCGAATACATTACCGGAATGGATACACGCATCGGATATCCAACCGAACATTTGGCAAGCACCAATTCCATCGAAAACTTGACAAGCCCAATCTATTCAACCGGAATTGGTTTGGTCTTGAAAGGATTTGAAAAAACAGAGAAAAATAGCGTTTCGGAGCCAAAAGAAGAAACCAAAGTCAAAGATCATTCGACACGGACAAAAGGTTCTTTCTTCGAAACTATTTTAAATAAAAGTAAAACCTTCTTTGCAGAAGAAGATTAAGTAGAAACAACAATAAACAAAAATAAAGCACCATGGAATTCGATTTACCAAAAGACATTTCATCAATCATCAAAGTGATTGGTGTTGGTGGTGGGGGTAGTAATGCCGTGAACCACATGTACAACCAAGGAATTAAAGGAGTTGACTTCATCGTTTGTAACACAGATCGTCAAGCGTTGGATATCTCTCCCGTTCCGTATAAAATTCAATTAGGACCAAGTTTGACAGAAGGTCGCGGTGCAGGAGCAATTCCTGAAATCGGAAAAAATGCCGCTGTCGAAAACATTGAAGACATTCGCAAAGTATTGGGTAGCGGAACCAAAATGGTTTTCGTAACTGCAGGAATGGGTGGTGGTACCGGTACGGGTGCTGCACCTGTGATTGCAAGTGTTGCCAAAGAATTGGGAATTCTAACGGTTGGAATTGTGACTGTTCCGTTCAATTTTGAAGGAAGAAAACGCCGTCAACAAGCCGAAGAAGGGTTGGAATCTATGCGCCAAAATGTAGATACTTTGTTGGTGATCAACAACGAGCGTTTGACAGAAATCACAGGTAATTTAACGATTACCAATGCGTTCTCTCAAGCTGACAACGTGTTGACTACCGCTGCAAAAGGAATTGCAGAAGTAATCTCCGTGACGGGTGCAATCAACGTCGATTTCAATGACGTGAACACCGTGATGAAAAATTCAGGTGTAGCGATCATGGGGTCTGCTTCGGCAGAAGGCGAAGACCGCGCGATTTTGTGTGTTCAAGAAGCAATGAATTCTCCATTGTTGAACGACAACAACATTCAAGGTGCAAACTACGTCTTGTTGAACATCACATACGGAGACAAAGAAGTGATGATGAGCGAAATCACAACGATTACCGACTTTATTCAAGACGAAGCAGGATCTACTGCGGACGTTATTTGGGGTCATGGATACGATCCAACGTTGGGAGATAAATTGAGCGTTACCTTGATCGCAACGGGTTTCAAAGCATCGCCAATCACGGGTTTCGAAAAGGCTCCGGAGCGTAAAGTTGTTACGTTGGAGGAGGAGCCGAAAAAAGAAATCGTGGCACCACTTCAGTCACCGACACAAGCAAGCGCGGTTGTTCCAACACAAATGCCTGAGCCTTTCTTGAAATCAGAAAGCATCGAGCAAGTAGAGAAAAAAGAAATCACACAAGAAGTTCGTTTCGAAGCACCGGTACAAGAGGCTCCAAAACAAGTGGAACCACAAACAACCATTGATTGGGATTTAACACCAAAAACAGTGGAACCAACGCGCGTTGAGACAGTTGCTCCAATCCAAGAAGAAGCGAAGCCTGAGCGCATCGTTCACCAATTGGAAGAAGATGCTGCTCCTGTGAATTTGACACAAGCAACCACACGTACAGTTCAATCGCCAGAAGAACAACAACGTTTGAACCAAGAGCGCTTGAGCCGTATTCAACAATATACAGCGAAATTGCGCAAAGCTGATGGTTTGACTTCCTTGGAAAATGAGCCAGCTTACGTTCGTCGCAATGTACAATTGGATCACGCAAAAAAGAGCGAAGAATCAACAGTTTCTCGCTTTGGCTTGACAGAAGATGAAAACGGAACGACTTTGCGTAGCAACAATTCGTTCTTGCATGATAATGTGGATTAAGTAGGTTAGTCACTTAGTTGATTAGTCAGTTAGTTGATTAGTCAGTTAGTTGATTAGTAAGTAGTTAAAGTGAAAACTTTCCCTACGAACATTGAGCTTGTTGAAATGAAAGGAGAATTGACTGGAACAAACATGATTCCAACAAGAATAAAAAGAATAGAAAATGAGTTTTACAGATAAAATCAATGCGGACATCAAAGCAGCGATGTTGGCAAAGGAAAAAGAAAAGTTAGCTGCTTTACGCGACATCAAAGCAAAACTTTTGTTGGAAGCGACTTCCGGAGCGGGAGGCGAAGTTAGCGAAGAGGCTGCGATGAAAATCGTTCTCAAATTGCACAAGCAACGCATGGAAACATACGCCTTGTTCATGGAACAAAACCGCGAAGATTTGGCAAACGACGAACTTTTCCAAGCGAAGGTAATTGAAGCATACTTGCCTCAAATGCTAAGCGAAGACGAAGTTCGCGCCGAAGTAATCGCAGCAATCTCCCAAGTTGGTGCAACTGGTCCATCGGACATGGGTAAAATCATGGGAGTACTAACCGGAAAATTAGCAGGCAAAGCAGACGGAAAAGTAATTTCCAGCCTGGTAAAAGAGGAGTTAGGTAAATTATAGGCTTTATTGACAAAACAATTTATTTGTTTTTTGTTGTTGAAAATCCACCGCGAGGTGGATTTTTTTTGTGCGTGTTAAAAAAGTAATGAACAAAATGAATTTCTTCTGTTATTAAATGATTTGTTTTCTTAAATTTGTAACCATTGTATAAGGTTTTGTAATTTGGTTATTTTATGGAAGAGTATTTATCATTATCTGAAACGGCAAAATTGCTAGGGAAAAATAAGGAAACACTTAGAAGATGGGATCGTGAAGGTAAGTTGACTGCTTTTCGTGAACCGATGAGCAACTACCGTGTGTACAGAAAATCGCAAGTACTTGATCTATTCTCGCAATTTATAGACGAAGATGAAGTTTCTATCGATATTGTTTCTAATTATGTAGAACCAGATCACGATTACAGTGTTTTAGAACTTTTTGCAGGAGCAGGAGGGCTGGCAGTGGGTATGGAAAAAGCGGGTTTGAAGTGTGTTGCTTTGAATGAAATCGACAAATTTGCTTGTCAAACCTTACGAAAAAACAGGCCACATTGGAAAGTCTTAGAAGGGGATATCAAAGAGTTTGATTTTACAACATATAAAGATCAAGTGGATGTTGTTACAGGTGGGTTTCCATGTCAAGCGTTTAGTTATGCTGGAAAAAAACTTGGATTGGCAGATGCCCGAGGAACATTGTTTTATGAATTTGCACGTGTTGTTAAAGAGGTGAATCCGCCAATTTGTATTGGAGAAAATGTACGCGGTTTATTATCACATGACAATGGTAAAACGCTTCAAGGAATGATTTCCATTTTAGATGAAATAGGCTATAATGTTGTTCCTGTGGAAGTTTTGAAAGCAATTCATTACAATGTCCCACAGAAGAGAGAACGTCTTATTTTAGTAGGGATACGTAAAGATATCGATGTGAAATTTGCCTATCCAAAACCAAATAAACGGATCTACAATTTGAAAGACGCCTTAAAAAAAGGGGAATTGTACGGTTGTGATGTCCCAGAATCACCAGGTGCAAAATACCCAAAAAGCAAAAAAGACATCTTGGATTTAGTTCCACAAAAAGGATATTGGAGAGATTTGCCCCTTGATTTACAAAAAGAATTCATGGGTGGAAGTTTTTATTTAGGTGGTGGAAAAACAGGTATTGCACGCAGAATTGGTTGGGACGAACCATGTTTGACCTTAACGTGTAGTCCTGCTCAAAAACAAACAGAACGTTGTCATCCTGAAGAAACGCGACCATTTACCGTGAGAGAATACGCCCGTATTCAGACTTTCCCTGATGATTGGGAATTCGCTGGTTCGATGGCACAACAATACAAACAAATTGGTAACGCAGTACCCGTTAATCTTGGTAAAGAAGTGGGATATGCGATTGTGAAGTTTTTGAATGGGTATTATGCTACTTTGTAAAGTTGAATAGATCCGAATTTCGAATCTCTTCTGCTAACGCATCACATCCTTTTCTGAAAATGTCTGCTGAATCCAAGTTATTGATGCATGTATGAAGTTCTTTAACCAATCCGTCATAAAAATCAGGAAAACCAGTAATGCGATGCCAAAAATCTTTACCAATGATTACAGGATGTGATTTGTCGATTGTTTTGTAATGCATACTTAATTCATCTGCTTCACCATAGAGTACACCAACAATAAAATCAGTATTGTTAACGTCCTTTAGAGCATTATTCGTGCGTGCTAAGTTGATTGTACTTGTGAATTTTTTGATAAGCGGCGCAACATCTTCGTGATTAATGGTGTTTGGTCCAGATTTTAATTGACACCATTTTTTGCGTTTATCTGTTTTGTCAACAAATTCAATATCCATTCCCTTGATCATAGACCCATCAGCAATTCCAAGTTCTACAAACATGTTTTGAATTCTAGTTCCAAATGATGTATTGATTGACGTTCCTAAAACACGAGGATAAAACAAAGCTTTAGCAACTCCCTCAGGCGTGTACGAATCTTCTAATACTTGCGATAAGTATTTTACAACAATAGGATTGATGTTGTAGGATTTAAGTTTTGAATGCGTTTTTTCAATCGCCAACAGGTGATTTTGGAAAATGGAATTCTCAAAATATTTCACAATTTTCTCAGTAAGGGCTTTTTGCGTCATTTTTTAGGTGTTTTTTAATTCATTTTATCAAATACTAAATCAATAATTTCAGATTCTGTACTACAGTGATTAATTTTTGAAACAATTTTTTCTATAAGAATTTCAAGATTTTTGTTCGGTAAAATATATAATTCATTAAAGTTTTTGTGTTGTAAAACGAAATATTCAAAACCATTTTTCTTAAACAACTTTTCAGCCTGTAATTTTGAATTTTCTGTGTAGTGAAAAGATATTCCTTTTGCATCCATCAAATTAAAATAAATAGCAAATAGTTTAAAATTAACATTAATCGGTATTAAATTTATTGTTAACTTCTCGATTAGTATTGACTTTTCTTATTAGTTTACTTTTCTCAATAATATTCGCTTTTCAATATTTCAGTAAATATAATAATTTAAACAGAATTATTTTTATTATCTAAATCCATACTTCTCTACTGTTTTTAAGTTAAGTCTGGCTAGAAACTTATTTCTATCCGTTAGTGTCATTTTGCCTTCTAAAAGGTCGGCCATAAAACGATACTTATACGCATCAAGCCGCTTATTTTTTTTGTCCCATTGTACAATTCTTTCAATAAGGTCAAGCGTTATTTCAACTTCTTTAACTTTTTTACTATTGTCCTCAATAAAGAAATCATCCATATCAAAAAATAATTCTGGATTAACTTCTGCAACAATATTAAGAATAGCTTCTCCTTGATTTCTTTCTATGTCTGTAATTGTTCTATTGTTTCTAATTTTACTGCTTAAAGTAGAAGCCATATCATACTGATATTGGGTAAGATTTTGAGTCTCTCTTCCCCAGTCTTCTATTTTCTTCCAAGTTTTTACGTGTATTGATTTTAATCTATTCAATGAAGCTTCATTTTCAGCTTTTTGAGTTTCATCCTCAGTTAGCTTTTTTCTTTTTTCAGTCAATTTATTTTCCAAGTCGGATTTTAAACTTTCAAGGTCAATCTCAAAACTTTCATTTTTAATTGTATTCCAACATTCCTCTTTTTTTGCCCACTCTCCATATAAAGAGCCAGGGGCTTTAGTTTTGATGTAATCCTCTATTTTAGACATTACCTCGTGTAATTTAGACTTTAAAGTATCACTTAGCGATTGATGTTTCCAGATTTTGTATAAATCAAGTTTGTAGTTCAATTTATAACCTAACCAAGCTAATGAATAAGGAACTGTTATATAACGCATATCTCCAATTGCGTTCGGTTTTACACCATATACCTTTTCAGCAGATGAAAATAAAATAGCTTTTGCAATAGCATCTTCAAACCAAATATTGTCTGGCTTAAAACTGAAATTATAATTCAGAAATTGAGCGTAATTTTTCTGACTTCCTCTAACAACAATATGAGGGCCAATTACCAACTTTTTACCATTATATACTTCCTCGTATGAGTTGATAAACTTTGCCAAAGATTCTTTAGTGAACATCTGACTTCTTGGATTCTGCTTGTCAAATTGTTTTCGCTTTGATGGTGTAATACCAAATCGAATTCTTTCATTTTTGTACTGACCTCTTGAACGCTCAAAAAACCAACGTGTTTGAGTAGTTTCTCCTGAAATTGGCGGTGCCCAAATAGTCCGAGAAAGTTTTTCAATTAAAACGTGATTTTCTTTGTTAGAACTTAAATCAGAAGCAGAAACTCTATTTTGAGTGTTAGCATATTCTGCAATACGACCAACTATTTCAGAAAAATTCTCTCTATTTTTTACAATAGTAAGTTTAATTGGAACAAACACATTACTTATATCGACTTTATCTTTTTTCCAAGTATGATAAACTGACGCTGTAGTTTGTCCACCATTTACAATTTGAAAATCCTTTACTTGAGCAATAGCTTTACCTTGATTGTTTGGCAAATCTGTAATGGTAACTTCTTCAGCAGTAGCTGCGATACCATTATTAAATGCCATAAACATATGTTGCTCTTTCAGAATAGTATTTCGAATGCCTTTATTTATTTTACCTGTGAATTGAAGAAATGAACGAACATTTTGCTCCAGAAGTCTAGCCCCATATTGTTCATAAATATCTGCTAAGGCAAGACCTGGGATAATCGCAAGCCAAGATTGATAATCAGAATTTTCGCTTTCATTAACAATACAAGGCACTTTATATCCTGCTAGTTCAAAGTTGATTTCAATAGGCACTCTGGATTTATCAGAAAGATTGAAAAGGTAGTTTATATCAATTGTTCTGTAAAAAATAGTATAACCAGCTATTGTATCAGAAATTTTCACATCTGATTTTACCTCACCATTTGTTATTAAAAATATATTTACTCTGGTTAGATATTCTTTAACCTCTGGAACATTCGCTAGAGTTTGAGCAAGATCAAATATTTCAGAACTTTCCTCTATTTCGTTCACATAATCTTTGTAAATAGCATTTCTAAAGAATTTTACTGCTCTTTCAATTGTTTTGTCTGCATCACCCTTTGTAACACTTTGAATGGTGGAATCACCATTGTATATAGTTACAAACAAATCAAGTGTTTCGTAATTTTCATAAAGAGAGTAGCCATTAATTTTATGTTCAACACCTCTTTTACTAATCTTTTCATCAAAGCAAACACGATAATTTTCTGTTTCTCCTGCTTCGGATAAATACGATAGTGCTAACTCTGTAAAAATCTGTTCTGGATTTGTTCCTTCTTCCTCAGAGATAAGACTTGCGTTAATTTCTTCCTGAATGTCTATATAGAACTTTTGTAATTCTTTGTTTTCCATAAAAATGTTATTGTATTTCTCCCAAAAGAGTTTGGTGGTTAATTCTCCATTCCTCTGATTCCGATAGAACAATAGAATATCTCACATCTCCAACACCGATAGGGATTTGATTTTCAGTTATTCTTGGGAAATTACCCGTAACTCGGTATATATTTTCTTGACGAATAGTGTAACCTCTCTCATCATAAAGAGGTTTGTGAATATCATAATATCCAGATTCCAATAATTTCAGCTTAAATAGATTGGAAGCCATTGTGTTATCATTCAATAATTCCGAAACTTCGTCAATTAGTATATTCAATGATTCACCGTTTCCTACTCTTACATCTAGCGAAAGATGAAATAAAAATATTTTTTCAATGATGGAATCGTCTAACTGTCTTTCACTCGTGATATGAATTTTTTGATGATTGTTACCGTGTGTAGTTTTTACTTCAACTGCCCAGTTTGAGTATTGAAAATCTTGAATAGACTTTTCTGGGCCAAGCCAAGATTTAATACAATAGTTTTTATCCGAATTATTAGTCAAGAAAAATCGTAAAAAATAAATTTCACCGTAAAGCCCCCTTTGTGCTTCCTCTGATAAACCTTGTTTACCAACCTTTTCAAACAAAGACTGCCATTTAGCCAAACGCTCCAATAGTTTTTCTACTAAGGTTTGTTCTGTGGACACGTCTGATACTCCAAATATCAAATCTTCGCAAAGCGTAGAGAAAATATCTTTGTGCTGTTTGTTTAGTAAGAGAATTAGTAAAAATTTCTTCGATTTATCACTTTCATCTGGTAGCGTTTCAATCTTGATGTCTTTGAGTTTATTCCATTGGTTTTCATCAAATGGGAATGTAGCACTTATTCTAAATGCTATGCAACGTAATTTTTCTGGAGCTTTTAATGCAACAAAAACATCAGGCAGTACCTCTGCCGAAAACCTCTTATAAAGTAAACCTGAATGATTGGAAGTATCACTCTCTAATCCAACCCAAATATTTTCAATCTTCGTCATCTCCATAATCTTCAAAATCTTCTTCAACCACATCAAATCGGTCTAGTAACTCCTCATTGACAGCATAAGATACTGGTGCGTTAAAATTACTTTTCGGGAAACTTATTGCATAACCTACAAATGGGTTGGTTCCTTTTGGTAGGGGATATTTTTCAAGACTTTCTTCTGGGTCGAGTAAATAGACTATTAATAATGGCTTTCTTGGGTCTCTTAATTCATTTCTAACTATTTGTCCATTTGGATACATTGCGTCACCTTCTTTTTTTCTATGAAGATTGGTCAATTCCATTGCTCGTAATTTTTCAGCATCAGTAAAATCAACAAATTCGTCAGATGGACTTATTATATGAGATTTTCTTAAATAGTAAAGTTGTTCACTTGAATTCTTATCATCTTCTGTCCTTTTCCATTGACCGATAGAAACAGTATTACTACTAACGACAAAATGGGAATTGTTTTTAGCATTTGGTTTTGACATTAAGGCAACTCTCCAATCGGTTAGTTCTCCATTTCGCAATTGAGTAGTAATGAACTGAATTATTTTCCTAGGTTCTGCTTTTTTAAGGTTTTCAACGGATTGAATTCCCTCAAAAAAGTTGATGACTTGTTCAGCTGGGATATCATACCAAACAAAAGCATTTGGTTTAGGAACAAAATTAGTTGGTAACCCTGATATAAATTTTTGAGTGTTCCTAAGGTTATTGTCTATAATCGAAATATCTTTTTTAAACTCGTAAGATTCGACCAATCTTCCTGCCCAAGAAATCTGAACAGTTATGGCAGAACGCATTTTGTTAGTTGCTGAAATTTGAAGAACTCCAGGGTGCGTTCTAACTTTTAGAGCATATTGTTCTGGCGTTGAACCTGCTACATCAGACATATAATCAAACTCTTCTCTTAGTTCTTCAGAGGCTTGTGTTATATGGCAGAACCACTCATTCAATTCTCGACTTGTAAAAAGCCTGCATAAGTCAACATATCCACCCCTATAACCAAACCAACGTCCCATTTGCATAAGTGTATCATACATTCTAGAGGCTCTTAAATAATAACTTACCGAAAGTCCTTCTAAAGTCAAACCTCTTGAAAGTTTATTACCACCAACAGCAATTACTGAAAGTCCATTTTTGTGGTCGAAATAGTCTAATGCTTCTCCTGAACCTCCGTGAATAGATTTTACTTCAATACGTGAAGCGGCATCATTCAAATGCTGTAGAACTTCACTCCATTTATGAACCTGAATTTGAGAATCTAAATTTTTGAGTTCTGAATCAAGAATTTGTTGAGAAACAGAAATATAAGATTTATATCCGTTTTCATCCTGTTCAAATGTTGATTTTAATTCATCCAATATTACTGCATCATTTTGGTCGATTCCTCTTCGGTAATAAATGAATTGATTGGAAACTAATTCTGCGATATGGTCTTGCCAACGCATAAAACGGGAAACGTGGATAAGCATTGAATTATGAACCGTTGTTTGCCCTCTTAATCTCCTAATAGCACAAGTGATTATAAAACAACGAATAGCCCTTTTCAAAGATTCAGGTAGAGATGATGGTAATTGATCATCTTTTTTATGTCTATCAGGAACAAATCCACTGTAGTCATTTATCCTGTTTACTATAGGTAAAACTGTATTTGAAGCCCCATCTTCTTCCAATGGACTAAATCCAAATACTTTTTCTGGTCCAATATAGTTTGAAGGAGCTGGGATATTTTTTATAAAGTTCCTTGGGAATAAATTTTGGTCATCCAATGGAATAAAAATGTTAGCAAAAGGAGTAGCTGTATAACCAACATAAGCATTCTTTCCAAATAGATTTAGAATTTGAGTAATCCAGCCATTAATAGAACTTTGTCTTTCAGGGTCGTTTGAAATGTTAATAGAAGCATTGTCTGCTTCGTCATCTATAAGTAAGAGTGATTTATTACGAATTACTCTTCCTAATTCATTGTCTTCATTTGCTTGAGCTGCAAGCCATTGATGTATTCTTCTGAGTACGTGTGGATTTTTCTTTATTACTGCAACAATTGGTTCAGAAGTATTGAAGTTTATACCTAGGGCATTTGCCGCTCCTTGAGTAAAATCACCTTTTTCAATGCTAGAAGTTAGAGAATGAGCCACAATAGGAGAACCAAAGTAGGGGTCGCCAACACCTATTTGAATACTTCTCTGGTCAAAAGCTCTTGTATGTTGCGTATCAAATCCTAAAAAACTTTCGTCAATTCTAAGTTGCGTTTGGCTTCTTAAATTATTATGAATTCCTGCCATAATAATTATTAATTTGAATCCAGCATCAGCAGCTTTACAAACGAGACCAGTATAATTTGCTGTTTTTCCTGATTGAACTTGGCCAACAACTAAACCTTTCTTATTTATCGTGATTTTTAGTGATGGATCAAATAAATTATCAAGAATGCTATCTGTAAGTCTATCTAGCTTATTTATAACTTCTGGTGCAAAATTCTTTTCTATTTCGAGGTATTCTCTATATCTACCCCAAAAACCATTTGAAAAGTCTAATTCAGCTCTTTTCTCATTTAACCAAGGTAAGTTTTCATCAGCTTTTTCAATTGACCTAAATTCATCTTGACGAATTGTATAAAGTTCTTCAATTCTTCTTACAAGCATTTCACGGTTTTCATTTATGAAATACTTCATTTTAAGCACTTCATCAACGGCATCTTCAATTTCTTCTCTTGTATAAGATGAGCTGTCAGATAGTAACTGACGGATGTTCTTAATAGGGTCTTTTTTACTCATTGGTTAAAAATTCAATATATTCTGGATAGAAATTATATGGTTCAGTATTTAGAATTCTTGCCTTTGCTTTTTCGATTGATAGACCACTTACTACAAATCCGTTAAAAAGCTTTTGCATTGTTTCCTTAATTGCGTTGTGGTCTATTCCTTCAAATGGTTGCCCGTGTGGTTTTTCATTTTCGCTTTCTTGAAGCGTGATTAAAGGCACAGGTATTGTTTCCTCAATGAACTGAATTACTTTTTCAATTTCTTTTTTTAAATCGCCTGATTTAGAAAGTAATTCATTTAAAAGCGGGTGATTCCGATTTATTTTATAGAATCTTTTACCGTGTCTGGCTCTTTCTTCCCAAAACGGAAAATATTCATCCGATGCCAATTTTCTTTTAAGCACCTTGCCCTTGTGTCTATAAACCTCTACAGCTTGATTTCTAACATCTTTTGCTAGTGCAAGAATTTGTTCACGGTAAATTGAAGGAGGTCTGGCGATAGATTTCTTGATGTCGATTTGCCAGTCATCATCAAAATTATTTGGTAAGTCAATTTGAATTCTACAAAGGTCATAATGTCCTTCTTTTTTAAAAAGACCAAGCCAATCGCCAGCAACTAACAATCTGCGATTTCTATAAACATAGAAACCTTGATGAGCTGTCCAACTATCTTTTGGACCTTTTCCATAATTATATTGTTCTGCTGAAAGTTTCGAACGATGCGGTAAAACAAAACCTTTAATCTTTATTGAACCACCTTCTAATCTTGTTTCGGGTTTGCTTTGTAAATTATCTATTCCAATCATAAATGGATCCCAAGATTTTATTTCCCTCTCACGTAAATAGATTTTCAAACCTTCATCCATATATCTATGAAAAACCATAGATAAGTGAGATTTTACGGAATCCATTATTCCTAAAAACTTACTTTTTGCTTCTTCATTATCCTCTGAAGTATCCTTTGTAAGTCTATCCAAATCCCACCAAATTACACAAGTGCCTGTCTCAACAGTTTCTATTTTCTTAGTCCAGTTTTCTTCGTTAGGAATGTATCTAATTAATTTCCATACTTTTTCTTGATTGACAAAATCCAAATCCCAAGTCCAAAAAACAGGTTTGTAACCCTTAGCTTTAGAGAAAACAGTAAATTTTCTTGATTGCGAAAATGAAGCAGTCTTTAAGCCTAAACCAAAACGACCTAAATCATCTCGATTTCTTTCATCTAATGGATTTTTGCTTCCAGGACGCATAGCTTGAATGAGTTGTTCATTATTCATCCCAGTTCCATCATCTAAAATAGACAATGTTGTGTTTGAACCTTTCCAATCGTAATCAATCCATATATTTTTCGCTCCAGCAGTAATCGAATTATCAATAATATCAGCGATTGCAGTTTCAATAGAATAACCAATCGCTCGAAAGGTTTCAATCATTGAGCTTGCCTCTGGTTCTGCGGAAGTGTATGGTATGTTGGTGTAGTCAATCATTTATTCCTTGTAATTCGTTATTGGAAACACTCCACTGCACTTGGACTGTTTGGATTATATTCTTTTTGGGATTTAATTTTGAAAATGGGTCATTTATGAAGGAAATTTCAGGAGAATCATTAATGTTAGACACAATACAAACTGTATATCGTGACCTTTCTCGTTTTGCAGTTTCCCATTCTTTATTTGTAAAGAGAAGTCCGCCTATATTACTAGCAAGTCCTTTAACTTCAATAAAATGTTGAATTGATTCAGATTTTATTTCAAAATCATATCCACATCCTAAATCTCTTGTATCAACTAATTCACCTGCAACAGGCAAATTATTTAATCTATGATATTCAATAAAAAACTGCTCAGCTTTTTTTCCTGTTGGGCCTCTGAGTATAAAGATCGGATTAGTAACGACTTCATTTTCTGAACTATCTATTTCTGGTAAATCGATCTTATTTCCATTTATAATTTCGACTGCTATTTGTCTTATATCAAATTCCTCCAACTGTTCAAATTGGGAAATAATATTTGAAATAGTTTTTCTTGGTTGTCTCTGATGCCATCCCGCTCTATGTCCGTGAAATGGATCAAACTCGTCTCTCCAATTTTTTATAGTATGCTTGTTAATTTGCAGTTTATAAGATAAATCGTCAAAAGCATCTTTCCAAGATTTATATCCTAAATTATTAACAGCTTCATTATTGAAGCGGGACAAGTAGTAGGAAACAACTATAGCTTGTTCATTATTTATCATTCTTGAAAATTTTAAATAATTCTTCAGCTATTTTTTTTGCCATCAATGGCGGTACAGCATTCCCAATTTGTTTAAAAGCAGCTGTTCTATTTGCTCCTTCCTTTTCGCCTTCAAAATAATAGTCATCTGGAAAAGATTGAAGTCGTGCAGCTTCTCTCACACTTATTGATCTATTTTGTTTTAAATCTGGATGAATATAATAATGACCATCTTTGGCAATGTGAGCAACAACAGTTTGAGAATAGGGTAAGTCAGCTGCAACCACTTTGAATCGGTCAAAGAAAGAAGTTCTATTTTGATGAGTTTTTAAATCTTCCTCCAAATCGTTGTAATTCAACCGTTCTTTTTTTGAATTCCACTTCTCAACAGCTATTTTGTATATTTTTTTGTCTTGATCTCTATTTGGTCGGGCAACGTGTTGCGTAAGGATATCAATCCCATTTCTTAACGCATTTACTTTTAAGTAATCAGTTGTTTTTCCTTTGTATTTTAAATGTTTGTCTTTTCCTTCACCTGCTTTTAATTCTGGTAAGTCAATCAATAAATCGTTTACTTTGTAATTGTGTTTGATTGAAAACTCTTCAAGATTTGGAATAGTGTATCGGTGTTTTTTTTGCCATCCAATAATGATTACTCTTTTTCTGTTTTGAAGAACGCCAAAGTTTTTTGCTTCTAGCGTAAATAACTTAATGTTATAACCCTTCTCAGAAAAACGTTTTTCCATCTCTGATAAATAAAAGCCTTTTTTTGCAGATTTAAGACCCAAAACATTTTCAAAAACAAACATTTTAGGTTGATATTTTTCTAAATACAAGGCATATTGTTCAAAAAGGTAATTCCTCGCATCTCCTTCCATATTAGTCTTAGACCGAGCTCTTCCGACGAGCGAATATGCTTGACAAGGTGGCCCACCAACAATCAAATCAACAGTTCTATTTTCAAGAGCTGAATCAATTCTTCTATGTATGAGATCGTTCGTTTCATCACCAATGGGTAAATTTATGACAGAATCTTTAAGGGAATCGGGAATGAAACTGTATAATTTGTCCCTCGAAATTTCTCCTTTCAAATACTTAACGTAAATATCGTATTGATTTTCTGAATTTAGGTAATGATATGCAGTTCTAGTTGTTAAAGTGTTACAAGCCGCTTTTTCGATTTCCACATGCGCAATCGGTTCAAATCCAGCTCGGATAAATCCTTCTGATAGTCCTCCTGCACCTGCGAATAAATCGATAAATGTTAGTTTGTTGTTTTTTTTCATCACTCAAAAACTTCGTCATTAAAAAATTCCGAAAAACGTATTCCGAGCGCTGTAATCAATCTTTCTTGGATTTCAAGGGAACAATTTCTTTTTCCTTTTTCGATAGCTGATAAGTAATTTCGATCAACATTTGAAATATTGGCTAAGTGTTCTATTGAAAAACCGTTTTTTTCTCGTAATGATTTTACTCGAAAACCAAATTTCTCTTGAATTTTCATAAACGATAAAAGTATGAAGGAATAGAGGATTCAACCGCCTACAATTGTAAG